>NZ_JBDNJQ010000055.1:0-46098 GCF_051172895.1 Nostoc sp. CALU 1950
TTCGTCTCATGGTCAGGCGATTAGCTATTTAACATTTACTTTACGAATCAGCTCTGACGAATCAAGTCTTCATAACAATTAATAGCATACTCGTCAAATCCTAGCGATCGCACATTTTTGAAAAACTCTAAAGTATCCTGTAGCTTTGCATAAGCTAATAGCAATGCATCAGATGATGAAGCCTTTCTGATTACATTAAACCTACCACGCAGTTGTTCTTCAACTGTAATTATCGTTATGGCAATGTCTTCAGAATTTACTGCATTAATACGCTGTGTAACAACTGGATGTCGCTGTTGAAAAAGTGAGACATGATCCGTATCAAGTATCCATAAAGTCACTTAGTTTCATTCTCCGCATCAAGTTGCTGATAATATTCCTCCATTTGTGCGTCAAGTTCACGACGATCAGCTTCTATATATGCCAGCATCTCGTCAAATTGCGGATCATCCTTGAACATACCCGCAAATTTCATCCAAGGATGTTCGGCTTGGGGAGGTTCAATTTCCAAAGTCACTATTTCTGGTTTTCGCTCTTGCAAAAGTTGAATTACTTTTTCTAGCGCTTCTTCTTTAGTCACACCAGAGCCTTTAAAATCTGGCAAGCCTAGCACTGTCGCACTAACTCCACCATCTGGTTGATTTTCAATCAGCACATCATAATTTAACTTGGGTACAGTATTGTTAGGATAAGTTTTTACAGTTAAATTCATAATATTTTGAACCTTGAAGTTTATATTGTTGATTATAACTGCTGACCTACTTACTGCTAACCTTTAGTTTGTACGTGTTAGCGTAGCATTTCGTAGATGACTACAAACCTTTAAGAATTTACACTGCCTTACTTATCTATGGTTTGATTTTTATCATATTGTCTTTTGCGATCGCTCCAATGATTTACAACCAATCAGAGTTTGATTTGCGCTGTGAGTTGGGGCTACAAGATTAATTAAAATAATTCATAATTCGTAATTAAAGATTGTTAAATCAGTAAATTTAGACCCCGACTAAAAAAACGCCAGGTATAGACGTACCCCTTTGGAGAAGCAAGCTACACGTAGCGTCTCGTAGAGAAGAAAAATTAAACTCAAAAATTACGAATTAATTAAAGGTCACACTGATTGGTTTGGCAATACTTGGCATTATCTATAAACTCTTGCAACTTATTCAAGGAAATTATCTGCAATGCAGACCCACCTTGTACCTCAGCAGCAATGTAAGCAAACTTTTGCCCGCGATAATACTGATCACGTCCAACTTTGCTAACATACCGAGACTTCTGGAAGTCATTGGCAATATTAGAATTATAAATATTTTGTAACAGTTTCACAGCATTGGCATTTTTTGTGGTGAATTTGAGGCGTTTATCACCACTAACAGTTATACCTTCTTTATTCACTGTCCCATTTTGAGAAGTGACATCAGCATAAAAGTATAAATTTCCCTTTGTACCATCGTAGCCTTGGGCTTCGCTATTATATCTCAGAGGTGGTAGTTGAGGTCTGGTCTTTGCCCACTTGACAACGGTGCTGATATTTTGCCCTGGAAGCGCATTTGCTGGAGTGACAGCCAAAATAACTGCGATCGCAGTTAGGCTAACATGGAATAGATAGTTAAATTTAAAACCTTCGTACATAGTATTTACCCTGGATTTAAAGACTGAGTATTTGCAGATGTAACTACCATAAATTAAGAATTACTTCCAGTTCGGTGTCAGTTGTGAACATGATTGATTGGTAGCTAAAACAACTTAGCATCGCATAATAACTACTGTCCACTGACTAAGTACAATATTTCATTAATTCGTGGTGAATCCTCTGTGTTCCTACCCTGTGGGAAGGCGAGGCACATCTGCGTTTCAATAAAAAAGAAATCGGTAAACAGTTCCTAACCTACTACTTAGTTACAAAACTTAGACTTAATCTCAGGCAAATTGGGGTATGCACTTTTAAGACTAGAGGCATTTAAGATACAGGTTGTACACACTTCTTAATAAACCCGCCTTGAGAACGCAAAACGTTCTAATCTAAAAGCTAATTGGGTTAATTTACTGGCAGTTTTGTAGGCAATACTCTCAAGCTCATAAAGCATAGACACACCGATGTGTCAAGCCTCAAAACAATCCAGACTTAACACATAAACGCTTATGATGGGAGTTTTACAAATCCGATGAGTGTTAAGGCGAGTGGTGGAAGCTCAGTTGCGCGTCCGCAACTATATCAAACCCTAGCAGTAGCTACAATTACCCAAGCGGAGCAGCAAGACCGTTTCTTGGGAAATGGTGAATTAAATGAATTGGCAAGCTATTTTGCATCTGGTGCAAAGCGTCTAGAAATTTCCCAGACGCTGACGGAAAATGCTGAGATTATCGTATCTCGGGCTGCCAACCGGATTTTTGTCGGTGGTTCGCCAATGGCTTTTTTAGAAAAGCCCAGAGAAGCAGAACTAGTAACTGCTGGTGGTGGTGCTAATGTTCAACAAGGGATGCAACTAGGAACTGTAACCTACGTTGAAAGTCGTGGTGGGTTCTTAGAAAATTTACGCTCAATCTTTAACTCATCCCCTAGCGGCCCAACACCGGCAGGTTTCAGACCAATTAATATTGCTCGTTATGGCCCAAGCAACATGGCCAAGAGCTTGCGGGATTTATCCTGGTTCTTGCGCTACGCTACTTATGCGATCGTTGCTGGCGACCCCAACATCATAGCGGTGAATACACGGGGTTTACGGGAAATAATTGAAAATGCCTGCTCTGGTGAAGCAACGCTAGTAGCTTTGCAGGAAATCAAAGCCGGATCACTTTCGTTTTTCCGCAACGATGCTGAGGCTACAGCAATTGTGTCTCAGTACATGGATGTTTTGTTAACAGAATTCAAAGCAGCCACACCTTCAAATAAAGTCCGTCAACGCCCCTCTAGCGACCAGCAAGGGTTGCAACTGCCGCAAATTTACTTTAATGCAGCAGAACGGCGTCCCAAGTTTGTGATGAAAACTGGGTTATCAAGTAGCGAAAAAAATGAGGTAATCAAGGCCGCATATCGGCAAATCTTTGAGCGCGACATTACCCGTGCTTATAGCTTGTCCATATCTGACCTAGAATCCAAGGTGAAGAATGGCGACATCTCCGTGAAAGAGTTTGTCCGTCGTTTAGCTAAATCTCCTCTTTACCAAAAACAGTTTTACCAACCTTTTATTAACAGCCGAGTCATCGAACTAGCTTTCCGTCACATTCTAGGACGGGGGCCAAGTAGCCGTGAAGAAGTACAAAAATACTTCTCGATTATTTCTAACGGTGGTCTACCAGCCATAGTAGATGCCTTAGTAGATTCTGCTGAATACAGCGACTATTTTGGTGAAGAAACAGTACCCTACCTCCGGGGTCTGGGTCAAGAAGCACAAGAATGTCGCAACTGGGGGCCGCAGCAAGACCTGTTTAACTACAGTGCGCCTTTCCGCAAGATACCTCAGTTCATCACTACATTTGCAGCTTACGAGCAACCGCTACCAGATCAACATCCCTACGGTTCTGGTAATGATCCCTTGGAAATTCAGTTTGGGGCGATTTTCCCGAAAGAAACTCGCAACCCCAGTACCAGTCCGGCTCCTTTTAGCAAGGATACCAAACGCATCCTGATTCACCAAGGAGCAGGGATTAATAACCAAAATAGTAATCCCAGAGCGCGGGGTGAAGCTCCTGGTACTCTTGGACCTAAGGTGTTCAAGTTAGATCAGCTGCCTGGTACTAGAGGTAAAAAGGCTGCCAAAAATTCTAGCGTCAGATTCTCCGAAAGCTCCACGCAAGCAGTGATAAAAGCTGCTTACCTGCAAGTTTTCGGTCGTGATCTCTACGAAGGTCAGCGCCCGAAGGTATTGGAAATCAAGCTAGAAAACGGCGACATCTCTGTGCGGGAGTTTATCCGTGGTTTAGCTAAGTCGGATGTATTCCGCAATCTGTACTGGTCATCGCTCTATGTTTGTAAAGCGATCGAGTATATTCACCGCCGCTTGTTGGGTCGTCCGACCTATGGTCGTCAAGAAATCAACAAGTACTTTGACATCGCTGCCAAACAGGGCTTTTACGCGGTGGTTGACGCCATCATTAACAGCGTAGAATACAGCGAAGCATTTGGTGAAGATACAATTCCTTACGAACGGTATCTGACTCCTGGTGGTGTATCAGGACGACAATTACGCGTTGGTAGCATTCGTGATGATATTGCCGCCAAAGTTCAGAAGGAAGTAACACCAAGCTTTGTGACATTGGGTACAGTCACAGAACAACGGTCAGAACCAGATATTCAGTTCCGCATTAACCAAGGTGTCAGCAAGCAACGCGAACAAACCAAAATCTTCAAGCTGGTAGCGAATACCAGTGACAAAGTTGCAGTAAAAACTTTGATTAGTGCTGCCTATCGTCAGATTTTTGAGCGGGATATTGCGCCCTACATCGCCAAAAATGAATTTACAAAATGGGAAAGCAAGCTGGGGAACGGCGAAATTAGTGTGAAGGAATTTATTGAAGGTTTGGGTTACTCTAACCTCTACCTGAAAGAATTCTATACACCCTACCCCAACACCAAAGTGATTGAGTTGGGAACCAAACACTTCTTGGGGCGTGCGCCACTAGATCAAGCAGAAATCCGCAAGTATAACCAGATTTTGGCTACTCAAGGTATTCGTGCCTTTATTGGTGCTTTGGTAGATAGTGTGGAATATAACCAGGTGTTTGGTGAAGATACGGTGCCTTACCGTCGCTTCCCGACCCTCCCAGCGGCAAACTTCCCGAATACGGAGAAGCTTTACAACCAGCTTACCAAGCAAAACGATGACGTGGTTGTACCTAGCTTTAAGCCAGTGCAAGCCCGCGTCGGAGTTAGTAACAATACACCGCTGTTGACACAGGCGATCGCAGATATAGCAGCGCAAACAAATGGTAAGCCCTCGTTTGCTGAACTAGGTCGTTCTTACAACGATGGTAGTGGACAATCCGTGGAACAGGGAGTGCGTAAACATGCACGCATTTACCGTCTAACGGAAAGCACTAACCAAGCCGAAAAACAACAGGCAATCAACGCTATTTACTGTCAGGTGTTGGATATATTTAGCGGTGAAGTGCTTGATAATTTCCGCTGTACTGACCTAGACAGAAAACTCCAGAATGGTGAAATTTCCGTCCGCGAGTTTGTGCGTGAACTAGCCAGTTCCCAAATCTATCGCCAGCGGTTCTTGTCACCTTATCCTCATGCCAAGGTGGTTGAGTTCCTCTTCCGTCATCTGTTGGGGCGCACACCCGCAACTCAGGAAGAAATTCGCCAGTACAACAACCTGCTAGCCGATAGCGGTTTGTCAGCTGTTGTAGAAGCAATAGTCGAAAGTCCAGAATATAGCCGCTACTTTGGTGAAGATGTTGTGCCTTACAACCGCTTCCCGTCTCTGCCAGCAGGTAACTACCTTGGTAGTGTAGCGGTTGATTAGGAAGTAGGGAATAGGGAATAGGGTACAGATTATTTCCTGTTCCCTGTAACCTGTCCCCTGTAACCTTCGTAATCTTCCGTAATAATGCTCTCAGATTGCGCCTAAAACAGTAAATTCTGAAAAGCAATATTACAAAGTATTAAGAGCAGTCATAAATGCTCAACAGAATGCCGGAAAATGTTTTGCGGAAGGTAACTGAGTTTAAAAGCTTGTGTACTTATGTTGACTCAAGCAAATTCGTAATTTATTAGCCGTAGCAGTTGTAAAACTGTTGTGTCTGAAAGAACGAAAAAATAAACTCAGTAAACCAACTCAAAGTCGCACCAGTTTAATCAAATCCTGGTTTCATTCGTATTGGAGGAATCCATTAATGAGTATCGTCACGAAAGCTATCGTGAATGCTGATGCAGAAGCTCGCTACCTCAGCCCTGGTGAGTTAGATCGGATCAAGTCTTTTGTTGCAAGTGGTGAGCGCCGTGTGCGGATTGCTCAAGTTTTGACAGAAAATCGCGAACGTCTTGTTAAGCAAGCTGGCGATCAACTGTTCCAAAAGCGTCCTGATGTTGTGTCTCCTGGTGGTAACGCTTACGGTCAAGAATTGACTGCTACTTGTCTGCGTGACCTAGATTATTACCTCCGCCTCATTACCTACGGTATTGTTGCTGGTGATGTTACCCCCATCGAAGAAATTGGTGTTATCGGTGCCCGTGAACTGTACAAGTCCTTGGGAACTCCTATCGATGGTGTTGCTGAAGGTATCCGTGGGCTGAAAAGTGGAGCTTCTACATTGCTCTCTGGTGATGACGCTAGTGAAGCTGGTGGCTACTTCGACTACCTAGTTGGCGCCCTTCTCGGATAGGGTAAAACTGTTTACCTACTTAAACAGAAGTATTGCAATACGGTTGGAAATAAGGAATTAACAACATGGCTCAAGACGCAATTACCGCTGTCATTAACTCCGCAGACGTTCAAGGTAAATACCTAGACTCTTCTGCTTTAGAGAAGCTAAAAGGCTACTTCGCCACTGGCGAACTGCGTGTACGTGCTGCTAGCACCATCAGTGCTAACGCTGCTGCGATCGTCAAAGAAGCTGTAGCAAAATCTTTGCTATACTCTGACATCACCCGTCCAGGCGGCAATATGTACACCACCCGCCGCTATGCTGCTTGCATCCGTGATTTGGACTATTACCTCCGCTATGCCACCTACGCTATGTTGGCTGGCGATCCTTCCATCCTAGATGAGCGTGTGCTCAATGGCTTGAAGGAAACCTACAACTCCTTGGGCGTTCCCGTCGGTGCTACCGTGCAAGCTATCCAAGCAATCAAGGAAGTAACCGCCAGTTTGGTAGGTTCTGACGCTGGTAAGGAAATGGGCGTTTACTTAGACTATATCTCCTCTGGCTTAAGCTAAGAGCTAGTTTGCGCTTAAGAATTTAGGTGCGGCTTTATTAAGGTCTGGAAATCAACCGTGAGTGCTAGAACGTTATATTGCTTATCTTGGTAAATTATCAGTGATGAGTGTTGGTGGTCTAGTATTGATGTTTGATTTCCAGCCTTTGAATGATTAAAAGATTTGCACTCAAGATTTTGAGATAAAAAAAGTTTTCACAAGGTATACAGGAGATTTTCAAAATATGTCCCGTTTGTTTAAAATTACTGCTCTAGTTCCCAGCCAAACCCGAATTCGTACCCAACGCGAACTGCAAAATACTTACTTCACTAAGCTAGTTCCTTATGAAAACTGGTTCCGCGAACAGCAACGCATTCAAAAAGCAGGTGGCACAATCATCAAAGTGGAACTGGCAACTGGTAAGCAAGGCGCTAATACTGGCTTGTCGTAATTCTGTAAATAGAACATTATTTTAGGGAATTGGTAAGAGGTCGAGAAAGACCTCTTTTTTATGGCTCGGATTTTTGCAAATCAAAAGTTAAACATATTTAAAAGGCGATACCCACGAGTATAAAGTGGAACTGGAGCGTCCGCATTCTGTCTGTTCTTAGCCTGTTCAACAGTTTCATCAAACACAATTAGTGTTTCTTTACCAACCTTTAGCCAGTCTTGATATGGCACGCTCATATCTTCTTCAATACCACCAATATTAGGTGTGACCATTGCCCGGTAAGCTTCATTGAATTTCCTGCGGAACCGGAAATCTACTGAAATTCTTAGACCTTCAGTTTTCCTTCTTACTGTTTGGTGCAATCCACGAGCATCATTAAAGTACATTGTGCCATGTTGTAGTTGTGCTTCTGTGTAGGAGACAACCATCGGAATATCCCGACCTTCATCGAAGTCTGACATCACCTGCATAGACTGTAGTTCCATTTCGCGGGGCATTTCACCTGCTTCGATGGTGATATTATCGATGTCGCCAAATAATGGCAAAACCACTACAGTTGCATCAGCTGCAACACCTGCCCAGACATCGCTATGGCACTTCGAGCTAGCAAAAGGCAAACCCAACTTCTTGGCGTCAGTCTTGCCATACACCATGCGGAGATTGACTGGTAAATCCACTGCATCAATCAGGTCATTCGCTCCTAGTTGGTAAAAAGCGTCTGCGACGCTCTTTTGAAAGAGGTTAAATGCCAGAGTATGTTCTCGCTTGGGCATCAAAAGACCAGTGCCGGTATAGTTCGGCAAAGTACTTCTTGCTTCCAGCAGTCGTTCAAGCATTTCAGCTTCCGAAAGAATGATGGGACTATTCAGACACGCTGAAATATAACCAGCAGCAGCAATGCGGATCTGCTGGAATAACTCAGGCTTTAATGTGTGTTCAAACAGTAGTCGGTACTGTCGCTTTGTAGCAATTTTATCAGCAAGCTCATCAAAGAGGCGATCGCCAAGCTCAGAAAATGCGATTGCACGCTCATATTGTAGGCGATCGCGCAGTGGTGATTCTGCTAACAGTTCTTCTAACATCATTTCTTCCAACGTTATTCTAAATTGGTTAAATCACTCATCTATCCAAAGCAATTTCGTTTTTAAAACGAATCTGGCTATTACAAAATTAGCAAGATTATTCTCTTTATACTTCGTAAAATATACTGTTTTATTTGTCTTACTTGTCTTGATTAAAAGAGTTATTTGTAACTTTATTAGTAAAGTATAGATAAAGTTGGGGCTTAAAAATCTAACTATCTATATAGCAATCCGATTTGATTTCTGAATCACTCGTAGAGGTAAGGGACTGGGGATTGGGAATTGGGGACTAGGGACTGGGAAGAAGGAATAAAGGTGTACTGAGTTTTGTTCAAAAATCAAATATGATTCCTATATATGAAGTTGCTGTCAACTAAGTAACAATGCAAGTTCATGAAGTTAAATATAAGTTAGCTATTTATATTTGAAGTAACTAACAAGATGAGAATTTTCTAGGTAGCAATTTAGTTGGAAAATATAGTTTTTAATCGCAAAACTAACAAGCAAAATAAAATCGGTAAAATCAACATTATCAACACAATATATTAATTGTTAAAACATATACATCCATTATTTCAGTCTTGTCAGACTAAATTGATTAAGACAAGTATAAAACAAGTATAAACAAACACTTAAAAATGTCAAATGTGAATCACAAAAACTCAACTAAAAACTTATATAATCGCACAGCATCAGAGTGGATTAGAGGAGAACCTACTTCCTTATCAGACTTTACAGCACGCCCTTTTGTACTAGAGCTTTGTGAGCCTGTTTTTGGGTTGCGAGTACTTGATATAGGTTGTGGAGAAGGTTATTGCAGTCGAGAACTACGCCGACGCGGTGCTGAACGAGTGCATGGAATAGACCTTTCCCAGGGCATGATTGCAGCAGCAAACTTACAAGAAAGAGAAGATGCCTTGAGTATTAGCTATGAAGTAGGATGTGCTACTAATCTCAAGCAGTTTGATGATGGCGAAATTGACTTAGTTGTTGCAGTGTTTCTATTTAACTATCTCACAATTGCTCAAACCCAGGAATGTATGGCAGAAGTTGCACGCATTCTTCGTCCTGGTGGTCGATTCGTATTCAGCGTTCCCCATCCATCTTTTCCATATATGCGGGAGGCAGCATATCCGTTTTATTTTCAAGTTGAGGGTGCAGGCTACTTCAGTAAGCGAGATCAGCAGTTTCCTGGTCGTATTTGGAAACGAGATGGCTCCTGGCTAAATGTCCAATTGATTCACAAAACTCTTGAGGATTACTTTAATGCTCTTAAAATTGCTGGCTTCAATACGATGCCAATTTTACAAGAATTGCGTGTGACTCCAGAACATATCGCAATAGATGAATCATTTTTTAGCCCCTTACTTGATCAACCCCTCCATCTAGCCTTACAAATATCACGATGACACAGACATCTTCTTTAGTAAGAAATTCCTTCCGTGAAATAGCGGCTAATCATCCTCTATGGAATCATGAGTTCTTAACTCGCTGTCGGACTGGAAATTTATTTTTACCAGACATACAGGTACTAGCTGTTCAGATGTACAAATTCTCCAAAGAATTTAATCGTATCTTGGCTAGCATTTTGTCTTGCTGCGAAGATGAAAGTAGTCAGTTAGTCATCTTGGAAAACCTATTTGACGAAATGGGACAGGGAGATATAACTCAGTCTCACCCAGAATTATTTCGTCAATTTACCCGCGCTCTTGGTATCCACGATGAAAGTCTGACAGCACTACCCACTGCACCTGAAACTCGCGCCCTTATTGAAACCTACTTGCAGATGCCACATAAGTACGGCTATTTAGCTGCATTGGGTGCTGTCTGTTATGCTTCCGAAGGAATTGTTAGCTCGCTGTACACGCAACTATACAAAGGAATTGTTGGCGCTGCTCCTTTACCGAAAGAATCCTTGATCTTTTTTGAAGTCCATATTGATGTGGATGATAGTCATGCAGCGAAGCTAGCAGCAGTGATTGAACCTCGAATCACTATGAATGAAGAGGATATCAAGGTAAAGCTGGCTATTGCCGAAGCGATGGATGCCCGTGTCCAATTTTTTAACGGAATTCAGCGTCAAATCTCTAAATATAGCTTGTATCCTGATTCATGGTTGCCTTTGGATGAATCGCTGTAGTTAGTCAACCTTAAATTGATGGGTGAGCAAGTTTGTAGTGAGAACTTTAGTAATTATTTTTTAAGCACTAAAGTGCTTACTACAAATCCTCAAAACTCACTGAATAAAAGGAGTAAGTGAAAATACGGTTGTTGCAACGAGGATTTGTAGCACTATAATACAAATAGTTTTCCCTATTTTTTCGGTTTTTAAAGCCGTCATAAGACATTTCAAGGTTTGAATACAGAAAATTTTGTTATTTAAATAACCCTTTTAAGGAGTTAGTTGTCGAGTCTTGGGCAAATTCATAAAGCAAAATTAGGTGCAGCAAGAGGAGGCTTCCATGTACGGATTAGTGAACAAGGCGATTCAAGACATGGTGTGCAGTCGCTTTGGCGAAGAGACTTGGAAAGAAATTAAGCACAAGGCAGAAGTGGATGTAGATGTTTTCCTCAGTATGGAAGGCTATCCCGATGACATCACCCACAAACTGGTAAAAGCTGCTAGTGTCGTTCTGAGTTTATCTCCCAAACAAATTATGCAAGCTTTTGGAGAGTTCTGGGTTCAGTACACAGCTCAAGAAGGCTATGGCGAAATGATGGATATGAGTGGAGATACACTGCCTGAGTTTTTAGAAAACCTTGACAATCTTCATGCTCGTGTAGGAGTTAGCTTTCCTAAACTCCAGCCTCCATCATTTGAATGTACTGACATGGAAGAAAATTCTCTGAGCTTACATTACCGCTCTGATAGAGAAGGGCTAACGCCCATGATTCTTGGACTAGTCAAGGGATTAGGAACCAGGTTTGATACAGAAGTTCATATTACCCAAACCCAGAGTCGGGATGAAGGTGCTGAACATGATGAATTTTTAGTGATTTATAAACCAAATTGAGTGCAGTAGCATGGCTCCTCCTCACCTTACGCTTTCACCAGAGTTACTGGCGAAAGCTTTTCCTTTCCATTTTGCCTTTAGCCGCAATCGGGAAATTGTACAGGCTGGTGATGTTTTTGGGCGCATTTGTCCGGAACCATTGGTTGGTAAATTGATTGAGCAGCATTTCCAGATTAATCGTCCAAAAATTTTGGTTGATTTTGATGCTATTAGTAAACAGTCTCGTGCCCTGTTCATATTAGAGTTTCTCCATAATGGAATGCAGCTCAAGGGTCAGATGATGTATCAACCAGAGCAGGAGGTGATATTTTTTTTAGGTTCTCCTTGGATTACAGATACAACTAGCCTGGCCCCTCTGGGTATCAAACTCAAAGACTTTGCGATTCACGACCCAATAGTTGATTTCCTGTTTCTACTGCAAGCTCAGAATACTGCTTTGGTTGATGCCAAAAAGTTAACAGTTGAACTGAAACAGCAAAGAGCACAACTACGGAGTGCGCTACAAATCAAGGAGAATCTAGCAGAAATTGCTGAGGCTCAGTCTAAAAAATTGGAAAAATCCCTCCGGGAGCTACAACAAACTCAAGCCCAATTAGTCCAAGCTGAGAAAATGTCCAGTCTGGGACAGTTAGTTGCAGGAGTCGCTCACGAAATTAACAATCCTGTTAACTTTATTTATGGTAATTTGAAATATGCAAAAGATTATACACAGTGTTTGCTGAAGCTTGTGCATCTTTACCAGCAATTTTATGACAATCCTGTGTCAGATATTCAAAAATACATCAAGGAAATTGAGTTAGATTTTTTAGTAGATGATTTTCCCAAAATCCTAAATTCTATGGAGGTAGGATCTGAACGAATTTCAGAAATTGTGTTGTCTCTCCGAAACTTCTCTCGTCTTGATGAAGCTGAGATGAAAAAGGTTGATATTCATCAAGGACTGGATAGTACTTTGCTGATTTTACAGAATCGGTTTAAAAATAGCCTTGATCATCCTGGTATCAAAGTAGTTAAAATTTATGGAAATTTGCCTTTAATATATTGTTACGCCGGACAACTCAATCAAGTATTTATGAATATTATCAGTAATGCAATCGATGCGCTTGAAAGCTATAATACTCAACGATCGATCGCAGATATTCATGCTAATCCCAATACAATTACAATTACTACAGAAGTCATCGAAACTAACTGTGTGATCCGAATTGCTGATAATGGTTCAGGAATGACAGAAGCAGTCAAAGAACAACTGTTTAATCCATTTTTCACAACTAAGCCTGTAGGTAAGGGTACAGGATTAGGTTTATCAATTAGTTATCAGATTGTAGTTGAAAAACATGGGGGAACATTAAAATGTTTATCAGAACCTGGACAAGGAACTGAGTTCTGGATTGAAATTCCCTTGTCTGTGGATAAACATGCAGTTAATTGTATTAAATCGTTGAACTTTATGAATTGTCAGAATTCAGAAATGGTTGCAGTGGGGGATTGGGACTCAACACTTTCTTATTCTGACTCTCCTAATTTCTGATTTCAGTAGGACTTAGATCAGATTCCTCTCTGAATTATTCTTCAATCTACTAATCTGTTGTATAAAAAACTACTAAAACATATATTAATACTAACCGTGGGCATAGCCAAGCAAGTTGTAAGAAATATTAACTAACGGTGTATTGAAGTTGACATCTCTAAGATTTATGGTTGTAAGGCCTACTTATGAGTTATAAGTTATGATTTATGAGTTTTATTTCTAACTCCTAATTTCTAACTTTTTACCTGTACTGATCGTGAATCTACGCCACCTGATTCCAATTTTTGATAGTTCAGTCTCCAACTGGGCATTAGAAGCGCGGTTGTTGCGCTGGTTAACGTTGATTTGGCTGTTTGTCGGTTTGGTCATGCTATTTTCAGCATCCTATCCCGTTGCTGACGGTCGTCATGATGATGGGTTGTACTACTTTAAGCGTCAAGTGCTTTGGGTATTTGTTTCCTTAATTGGATTCAATATTATTGTTAATTTACCATTGCAGAAAATTTTGGGGCTAGCCCATTGGTTTTTGTTGCTGTTTTTGGCGTTAATTTTCGTCACACTGATCCCAGGATTAGGAAAAAAGGCTTTTGATGCAGCGCGTTGGATTGCGATCGGGCCAATTCCGATTCAACCTTCAGAATTAATTAAACCCTTTTTGGTGCTGCAAAGTGCGCGGCTTTTTGGTCAGTGGGAACGAATCAGTTGGCGGGTTCGCTTGGCTTGGCTGGGTATTTTTGGTCTGGTACTTTTAGGAATTATTGCCCAGCCTAACTTGAGTACAACAGCACTTTGCGGTATGACTATCTGGCTAATTGCTCTAGCGGCTGGCTTACCTTACAAGTATCTGGGAGGGACAGCAATTGGTGGAGTGATGTTGGCATTACTCAGTATTAGTATTAAAGAGTATCAGCGTAGACGGGTAATGTCATTCCTTAATCCGTGGGCGGATGCTACAGGAGATGGCTACCAGTTGGTGCAAAGTCTACTAGCTGTGGGTTCTGGTAGAACTTGGGGTTCTGGATTTGGGCTTTCTCAACAAAAGTTATTTTATTTACCAATTCAGGATACCGATTTTATTTTTGCGGTGTTCGCCGAAGAGTTTGGCTTTGTTGGCAGTATGGTGCTGTTAGCACTTTTAGCTACATTTGCCACTCTCGGATTAATTGTGGCGCTGAAGGCTAAAAATACAGTACATCGATTGGTAGCGATCGGTGTGACGGTTTTGATGGTGGGACAATCATTGCTCCACATCGGTGTTGCTACAGGTTCTCTACCAACTACTGGCTTGCCCTTACCCATGTTTAGTTATGGTGGGAATTCCATGATTGCTAGCTTAATAGCTGCTGGGTTGCTGATTCGGGTAGCACGCGAGAGTAGTGAAGCTGAGGTAGTACCATTGCGAAAACCCCTCTTTGAAAATGGGCGCAGACGCCGAGCTTTTCATAAAAATAGGAATTGAGCATCAAGAGGCAGAACCACAACATTTTACAACTTCTTCATACTATTCCTCGAAAGCACTTACAGAACTTACGGATTGACAAATTACACAACAAGTTTTTGAGACGCGATAAATCGCCGTCTCTACAAGTCTTTTGGTCTTATCTGAACTGTATTGGAGTGCCGCACCTCTCTGTATTTTCAAAATAGCTTTCGATAAGCCCTACCTCAGAGGTAAGGGAGTCTTAAATGGACTACTGTTGGGTGGAAGACCAGGCGCAAGTGGGTTAATGCTAGGTATAGGAGTAGGCTCTACTTTTTTGAGAACTGTGATTGCAAATCCTCTTTGCTGGGGTTGCTGCTTACCAGATATATCATTCACTAGCAGTCCGATTTGAGGCGGGAAGGCTTGATTGACTGGAAGCTTTATTGAATCAACTGGTTTAACGTCATTGCCGTATGGCAGAAGTTTAACCTGAATATTTTCTCCCTCTACTCTCCAACTCAGAGTAGCAGATTCCCCTTCGTTGAGAACAACATTTGGTTGCTCACTACCGTTGATTCTAAAAGAGACAATCTTAAATGGTTTAGGTAATATTCCAATTTTTGATTCAGTCTTTTTAGAACTAATTTTATCACTCCCATTGTTGGGAAAAGCTTTGATTTCAAAGGCAAAGTTTCCGGCTTTATTTGCTGAAAGAGGAATATTTATACATCGCAGTTGTTGATTTTGTTGTGTACATAGTTTTTGAAGTTTAGGGTCTGCAAGATTACCTTGATTAAATTTATAAGTAGTTGGTTCACTATATAATGTACCGTCATCTGCACTGCCGACAATTTGAACTTGTGCCAACAATAATGGCCGGGCAATTGTCCAGTTTAAAAGAATATTTTGACCTTTTGTATACTGTGGCTTATCTGCTTGGAAACTAAGTACTTCAGCAATTTGTTTTTCAGCTATTTCTACTTGAGTTGTTTGACTGGCTACTTTGTTATTGGGAGAAAATAACTGTATACCACTACGATAAAAGGCTTGTAACTCAAATGTGTAGTTTCCTTTTGTTTTCACTCCAGTTTTAACATTGCTACAAATTAGCTCTTGTTTCTCTTGCACCTGACAAGGAGGTATTTGATTAGCGCTTCCCTTACCCAGTGTTTCAGGAATGCCATTGCTAAAGTCATAAGTAATAGGCTGAATAGGTTGCGAACCTTTGGCTGTCAGAACCAACTTTTGCAACTGTTGGTAATTGTGAATGTCCCATTTCAAAGCTACTTCATCCTCTTCCTCAGTAATTCGAGGATTATTAGCACTAAAGTTTTCTAATCTTAAAGGATCGGGATTTAAAATTCGCCAAATGATAAATCCTATTCCTCCTAATAACCCCAATACTGCTAAAATTAACAGAACAAATTGCCACCAGGGACGGGGCTTCCATACCAAAGTTCCTTGAGGCAATGTGTTAGGTAAGGGTAAATTTTGTGGGTCTTTGATGTCGAGTTGAAAGTTGACCACTAGCCCTGCACCAAACCACGGTCGTCGCCACCAAGGTCTGGGTTTAACCGTCAAATTGGCCACTGCGCTTCTATTGGGTAATAATCTTACTTCAGTAGGATCAAATTTATAAGTATATAGTTCTTCTTCATCCCGACTTTTTAAGCTTAATATCAGTTCGCGGACAATATTACCCCGGTTAGCTAGTGATAATTCGTACTTGCCAAGACTACGGCTAACTTGTCCCAAGATGGTATGAAGTTCTATATCTAGACGATAATTTGTCGGAATTTGGATGTATACCAAATCCAACAGCACTAAGTCTGGAGAGTTTTCTGAATACAAGCGGATTGTTGGAGAATAGCTTCCCGCAAGAGTATCCCCAGGTGGGTGAAATTTCAACAATATTTGACCTTGAGTACCAGGGTTGAGTTCTAGTGCAGTGACATCAGATACTAATCCTGTCCCCTCGTATCCAGTTGTCGGATAATTGATTGTGTACCAGTCCTCATCTAAATCTGGGCAACTCAAGCGGAACCTATCTACGAGATGAGAGCGATTGTCTACTATTACCTCCACTTGCAGAGGCTCACCAGGATTAAAAATTAGCGGTTTGTTGGGGTTGGTGTTCGGTCTAATGGAAAATGTCGGGTCATTCACCCGAATTGCAGTCTGTTCTGCTAGCAGAACTTTAATTTGATTTGGGAAGGTTATGGGAGTATCTTGGGGATAATGTAGAGGAGAATCTACGACTAGTGTATAGTCATAGGTTCCGGGGAAAGCATTTGCGGTAATTTGAAACTCAAATTTGACTTCGTCGCTATTCTGTTGAGGAGCTAATGCTAAACTTTCTCTAGGAGAACTAGACCAACCGGTTAAATTTTGAAATACTTCGTCAAAAACAAAATATAAGTCAATAACCGCACTCTGATCTCCCTGATTGATCACAACAACATAGAGTTCAATGGTATCTCCTGGCATTCCAAATTGAATTCCAGGTGGGTTGATAATAACTTGTAGTGGATTGAATTTAGCTTGCATCTTATCAACTCCCTTATTTGATGCGGTGTAGTTTGACTTGAAAATCTTCACTTCCACTCACAATCATGGTTCCTTGATTAGTTTTCAAGTCGATACTATTGATTTTTTTAGAGCTTTGGTAAATTGTTTTACCTTCTGCTGCCTTTGTTTTGTCGAGTTTATGTTCGGGGGTTAAGTACCAAACCATGACTCGTCCATCATCGCCACCACTGACCAGCAGACTACCATCATCACTAAATGCCAGACTACGCACAGATGTTTTTGATGCTGACCAACGGTCTAGTGGTGAGCAATTGAGTTCTTTTATTTGTTCGAGTGGATTTGGATTTTTGACAGTTTGGCACTGATTTAAATTCCAAATCGTAATGAATCCCGCAGAATCGGAGGTTGCGAGGATTTTTTCTGCCGAGTTAGGAACAAAAGCCAATGCCCAAATATAGTCTTCACGTCCAACTAATGGGTCTAGTTTTTCTAGATTTTGCACTGATAAACCTGGAAATTGTTTATCAGACTGAGTTGGATTCCATTGCCATAAAATGAAACGCTTGAAGTTTCCGGCAATTACTAGAGTTTTTGCATCTGGACTGAGATTTAATGCCCGGACTTGGAAACCTGATAGTTTCAAGGTACTTTGGACATCGATAACTTGCGGTTCTGGCAGAAAATCGCTGTTAGGCGCTGGTCTTGACCACAATCTAACTTTACCACTGCCATAACCACTGAATAAGTTAAGTGAGTTTGAGGTGAAAGCTAGGTCAAAAACGCGATCGCCTTTTGCTTTAGAATCTTTAAGGTCTTGAAGTTGGCTAATCTTTGCACCTGATGGGATATCTCTGAGTTCAATTACACCATTATCTAGACCAACAGCAGCACGATCGTTTTGTAACGGCATGAAGCGTAAGACTTGTACTGCATCATCGGTAATCGCCATCAAACCCTTTGGCTGTTGTGGTTTATCACAGGCAACAGGCTGCCCAGGATATCTTACTGTATCGTCGGGGTCTAAGCTATCAGTGCCAATTCTCCAAAGTCTTAAGGTGCAATCATCTGAGCCACTGACCACAGATAAACCAATGCCACTAAAACGGACTGAGTTGACAGAACGTGTATGCATTACATTTCTTGGTTGCAATATTAATGCTAGGAGTGCGGCTAAAAGTGCGATCGCAGCCAGTTGTAGCCATAAAGGTATAATTGGCAGAGTCTCTACTTCTAATGTCTGCGTGGCGGGGTCTGTACTCCCTAAACGTTGGTCGGATAATTCCGATTTAGCCTCCAGCAACAAAGTTTTACCTATTCCTACCCAAGGACGTTTTGTTTTAACATCAAGGATAACTTTACTTGTCTCTCCTAAATGGAGATTGGCAATTTCGGGAAGTTTTTTGAAACTACATTTTCGCCAGTCTCTACCTTGAACCTGGACATTAATTTGCTGAGTTAGATTGCTAGCATTCTTAAATAGTAATTGAAAGGAAGCTGTATCAGATTTCCAGTCAGGTAACCATGCCGATTTACTAGGAATTTTGAGGTGTTTTTCTGTGGTAGTAAAGTCTATAAAACCCACAGGTAAAACTTCAATCTTACCTTCAGCATTAGTTGGATAACCATTATTGCTGACAGCCTCAATAGTAAAAGGGTAATTTTGACTGGGTGCTTGCACTACAGAAGGAGGCTGACATTGAAATGTCGCTTCTACTAAACCACCTGGATCTAAGGATAATCGGCGTTCTGCACTGCCAGCTATCCAAGATGGGTCAACACCTGTAAAACGTAGGACTACATCAGTCGGTTGTTGCCCCAAATTCCGCACTCGTATTGGTATATCTACAGAATTGCGGGGATAAACTTGGAACTCTCGCACAGGCAATTCTACACTTAAATGCGTTGGTCTGTTGTCTCGCTCAATTTTCAGACGCAGCACCAGTCTGGATTGTTGTGCTAACTGTGGTGAGAAAATATTCACCATCAGGTTGACAGTACCGACAAATCCCGGAATAGGTGTATTGAATACGAAGACTTGGAAGATGGTACTACTGCCCGGTGGCTTGGCTGCTGCTACCTCTGGTTCGAGTCGATACCAGCGATATCCTGTGTTCCGGGTTTCTCCGGCGGCGGTAATTTCTATCTGAAAATTGACAAAGCGATCGCTATCATTATTGACAGTTACCTCAAATGAGACTGGGGTATCACCTGGACGAAAGGTTAGATTCTGAGTAGAAAGGCTGGCATTAATAACACTTTTTTCCATACTATTACTTATAATATTTTTTTATATTTTGGATGATTATCACTCAATACGGTTCAGTTAAGGGTTATTGGTGTAGGTAATTGGTCTTTGAAGACGCGATAAATCGCCGTCTCTACAAGTGTTTTGATTTTATCTGAACTGTATTGGATTATCACTATGAAAAAATTAATGTCTGTCAAAACTTGACAATAGTTTTTTTCCTTTGATTATTGAAATGTATATATTATTAAATATTGTGTAATACATTTGTCAATTTATAAAAGTTATTTTTAGAAGCGATCGCTAATGAGAGATATAAGTGAAAAAGAATGTAGAGACATAGCACTGCTACATCTCTACAAGGTTTTTGGATAATGTATATTTAACTTTCCGCAACGCCTGAACTCAGATTAAAATCGCTGACCAATACCTAGATGGACTTTGCTTTCACCTTGGTCATTAATGCCATAGTCAGCCCGAATTAAGCCTAGTGGTGAATTTAATCGCACTCCAGCCCCATAACCAAAACCATAACCTTGTTTATCCCGCACACCCGCAGGATCTCCCAATACAGTATCACCAGAACCTAAGTCTGAGGCGAAGTCGGCAAATAATACGCCACCAACGATTGGTAAGACAGGGAAGCGATATTCTGCGGAGGCTAACACATAACTGCGACCACTTCCAACTTCTCCAGAATCGTAACCGCGCACTGAGTTGGAACCACCCAAGTTAAAGCTTTCGTAAGGTGGTAAATTACCAATGACAGTACCAGCTTGGACGTTCACCGCAAACACTTGTGGCTGTTGGCTGTTAAATAATTGGACTGGTAAATACTGGCTGTAATTAGCTTTGAGGCGATTTAGGGAAATATTACCTTCACCGATGGGTACAGATTGTTCTGTACTCAAACTCAGAATGGAACCTTGAGTTGGATTGAGAGGATTATTCCGTTGGTCTTTGGTGGCGGTGAAGGATACGGTAGTTAGGTCATCAACACCAGTTCCACTGGCAGAAAGGGGATTGCCTTGAGCGTCATTTGGGGTAATATTACCTTGGCGATCGCGAATACTAGTTCGGGTATAGTTTAATCCTAATGAGGTGTTCCAGTCGTCAAGTGGTCGCTGTAAGCTGATACCACCACCAATTTGACCTTCTCGCACTTTGTCGCCGTTAGCTAGGGTAATCTTGTCATCAAAGGTTTCCGAAAGTTCCTGATTCCGAAAACCATTCACAGTGTAACCTAAGCGATCGGGGTTAGTTGTCCGATAGGGACTGATAAATTTGCTATTAAACTGCAAGTCTCGGCTACTGACAGCCAGATTCACACCTAAAGTGTCATTAATTCCGCCGACATTCTGATCTTGATAGCTAATTGTGCCTACTAATCCCTGATCGGCATTGTAACTACCACCCAAGTTAACACCACGCGCCCCAGTTTCTTTGAGTTGGTAAACTAAATCAAGTTTGGTCGCATCTCCTTCTAAGGCAACATTCACGCTCTCAAATAAACCAGTACGATATAGCTGCTGGATGTCTTGTTTAACGACATTTTCTTGGAAGATTTGACCAGATTTTAACTTGAGTTGCTGTTGCAGGAAATCTGGTTTAGTACGTCCGGCGACGGGATTACCCTTGCTATCAACGGTTTTACCCTCCTCGTTGATAAAGCGAAACTTGATATCACTCACTAAGCCTTCAGCAACATTCACAGTGAGAATACCTTGGGAATTGGGTTTAATTGATAGCACCCGCGCTAAGTTATAACCATTGTCGGCGTACCACTTGTTAATTTGTGCGACTGCTTGCTGGAGTCCAGCCGGACTGATGGTGGTTCCAATCTGAGATTGCAACTGTTGTTGGGCTACTTGGTAGGTGAGGACTTTCGCACCAGATAATTGCAGCGATCGCACAATCACCGGCTGCACTTGATAAACTACATTCAATCCAGCCTGTGTGCTAAAGCTATTTACACTGACATTGCTAAATAAACCTGTATCTAAAATTGCTGTTACATCTTTTTGTAGCTGGCTTTGACTAGTTTCTCCACCAGCCTGGGTTTTAATTACTTTCCGAATAATATCTTGCAATTCTTGATTGGCTCCCACTACCTGTACTTCTGTAGCTGTGACTACTAAGTTACTTTCAGTAGTAGTGGTTTTGGGGGATGAAGGGAGAGGAGGAGATGAGGGAGAGGAGGAGATGAGGGGGAGTGTTACTGATGAATTACCCTTTTCTGCTGAGTTTAAGACTACTGCACCTGTTTTTACAGCGATGGGATTTTGGGAAAATTGTTGTGCAACTATAGTTTCTGGGGAAGCAATTGTCTCTACCCGTGCGGGAGTATCTTCAATTATTGGCACTACTAAGTTACCCGCTTTTTCAGTTGGAGTAACGGTTTTAGCAGGTGCAGCCGTTGCTTGCTGAGTCACATTGGCAGCAGCTAAAGTAGCTAAAGTAAAAATAGCAGTAGCAGAAACTCGCATAATATTTAACCTAATTAACTGGGAGTTAGTTGTAGTGAGGCTGACGAATAGGGATAATACTAACTTCCAGCTTCTTCGCCGATTTCCCTATTTATACCTCTTACCCAAACAGACAGTTAATTTTGATATTTTGTTTCTTATGAGTAATACTCGGTCATCCTTAGCTTCTAACTCTCAATCTGCAACTTCTCCTTTGCGGTTACTTGTATTAAGTAATGGTCATGGGGAAGATGTCATTGCAGTTCGGATTTTGCAAGAACTCCAACGACAACCAAACCCACCAGAGATATTTGCTTTACCTCTGGTGGGTGAAGGACGGGCTTACCAACAGTTGGATATCCCCCTCATTGGTTCAGTCCGTACTATGCCTTCTGGGGGCTTTATTTATATGGATGGACGCCAATTAGCGCGGGATGTACGCGGTGGTTTATTGCAACTTACCCTCAGCCAGATTAAAGCTGTGCGCCGTTGGGTGAGTTCTCAAAAAAAATTAGGCAATAAAAGGGCGATTTTAGCAGTGGGAGATATTCTCCCCCTGTTGTTTGCAACTTTCAGTGGTGCTAATTATGCTTTTGTGGGTACGGCGAAATCTGAATATCACGTGCGCGATGAAGCTGGATTATTACCACAGAAATCCAAGCAGGGGCGTTGGGAAAACTTTTCTGGTTCAATTTACCATCCTTGGGAACGTTGGTTAATGAGTCGTCGCCGTTGTAAGGCGGTGTTCCCCAGAGATGCGCTGACGACGGAAACATTAAAACAATGGCCAATTCCAGCTTTTAATTTGGGCAATCCGATGATGGATAGTCTGGAACCGACGTTTTCACGCCAACAATTTTATAGTCAGGATAGCCAACAGCGAGAGACTATTCGACCTTTAATGGTAACTCTGCTTCCTGGTTCCCGTCCGCCAGAGGCATACAACAACTGGGAAGTAATTATGATTGCCGTATCTGCGTTGATGGCAAGTTTCCAGGAGCGAGATTCAGTATTTTACACTTCTGGCACAGTGGTGTTTTTAGGTGCGATCGCTCCGGGCTTAGACTCTAATATTTTATCCCAAAGTGTCCAATCCCAAGGCTGGCGACCTGAATCAGCATCTCCTATCCAAATTGCTGATCCAAATATCTTGACATTTAAACAAAGAAATGCATATCTACTTCTGACCCAACAAGCCTATAATGATTGCTTGCATTTGGGAGATATAGCGATCGCAATGGCAGGTACAGCTACAGAACAGTTTATCGGTTTAGGCAAACCTGCGATCGCGATTCCCGGTAATGGGCCTCAATATAACCCTGCTTTTGCTGAATCTCAAAGTCGTCTTTTAGGCTCATCTTTGATTTTAGTGGAGCAGCCAGCAGAAGTTGCCCAAATCGTACAGTCTCTCTTCAAAAATCCTGATATTTTGCAAATTATTGCCGAAAATGGTTTGCGGCGCATGGGTAAACCGGGAGCCGCACTACGTATTGCAGAATGTTTACAGGAACGATTTTGAATGGGAATTGGGAATTGGGAATTGGGCATTGGGAATTGGGCATGGGAGGCAGAGTGGAAATAAAATTCCTAACTCCTAACTCTTAACTCCTAACTCTTAACTCTTAACTCAGCACTCCTCAGGCCACCAAACCAGAGCGTAAGGCCCTCACAGCTGCTTGGGTACGGTCATCAGCACACAGTTTATTTAGAATATTGCGAACATGGGTCTTCACAGTACCAACTGTAATGTAGAGTTTCTCGGCAATTTGTCCATTGCTACACCCAGCTACAATCAACTCTAAGATTTCCAGTTCCCGTTGAGTCAGGGGGTATGTTTCTAAAACTTGCTCATATTCTGACGCCAGCGCCTCAATTTTTACAGTCTTTGGCTTATCAGAGCTTTGGCTTTCTCCAGGAATACCTTGGCGCATCTTCCGCAATACCACATTGGCTATTGCCGGATCAATCCAAGAGTTTCCAGCGTAAGTTGCTTGGATCGCCTCCGTTAATTTACTGATGCTTGTTTCTTTCATGTAATAAGAATCAGCACCCGCCGCAAAAGCTGCAAGTACAGCATCTTCTGTATGATCCATTGTCAGGATCAGAATCTTCGTTGTTGTTTGCCCAGTTTCAGCCTGGTGACGTTTGAATTTTCGGGTGAGTTCAATGCCATCCATATCAGGCAAGCCGATATCTACCACAGCTACATCTGGCTTTGCCGTTTCTAAAAGTTTTAATCCTTGGGTAGCATTTGCTGCTTCGCCAATTACTTTCAATGCACTGTGAGACTGTAATGCCGCTCGTAGCCCCATTCGCGTTAAGTCATGATCTTCAATTAAAATAATACTAATTTCATTCATCGCTACATTCACTCTTACGCTGTTTGCATCTTTCAAAGTATTACCTTTTGTGAGCACTATCTCTTAATTTTCCCAAACTAAAGATAGATGATATTTCAACCAGTCTGCATCCACCGATAGAAATAATAAATACCCGATTTTTTTATATTTCGATAGAGGACAAATCTAGCTGGAGATATATGGATAGTTGCACAAAAAGTATGAAATATTGAGACGAATGCCAAATTGCTCTCTCTTGCTTACAATTCAGCTTTGAGTTGCCATGTTCCATTCGTTAATTACTATTATTTTGTATGAAGCTTTGAAAAAAGCTTACGAAAATGGACAAATTACAAAGGTCGAAGTTGCTTTACGAGAAAGTGAAGGATGGTTTAGAGCTATTTTTAATCAAAAGAGGCAGAGGGCAGGAGGCAGAAGCCAGGAGGAAATACTGACTCAAGCGCTGAAGCCCTTGATCGTAAAGAACTTGGGTCTAAAAACCCGCCGTCTACACGGCGCTTACAATTGGGTGGGGTTCTCGCCCAATTTTTGTAGGGAAGCTTGCTCAGGGATTAGGTCTTTTGTTGATTTTTCCACATAACTTAAAAAGTCAGGCTCGATGGTGGACAATCCCAAAAGGAATTCAAGCACAACTAGGAAGAGTAATCAGGCGTGCGTCAACCTCGTAGAGGTTTGGACGCAGGTGGTATTTTTACTAGAATTCACAGTAAGTCTTAGTATTTTTCCAAACACTGAAAGTTTGCGATCGCTAAAAAAATACTGGCACATATCTGGCGATGTTAAGAAAATTGTCAAAGTTCTTAGGAGGTAGGATTACTTAAGATTCACAAATAGATATAGGTAGTACTTTCTTATTTACCTAATCTAATCAATCTAATGGGTAAAACTGTTCAAGCTTATGGTACACGATAATTGTATGCAACTCTCACCAATGGCTGACGACGGTCGCTTGTTCACTCATTTACAATTGTTTTAAGCTTAGTAAAGTATTTTATTTTACTTTATATCAGCTCTGTCTGCTGTTTTCAGATCAATCGTTTTCAGTTTGTTAATTGCTAATTTTTTGAGAACCATTGGTCATTTGCTAGGAGTTTAATTCCCAGACTCTGGTAAATTAATCAGATTGAGGATACAACAGACTGAATTTGACCCAAGTAAATGCCCAAAGTGCATCTATCTGAAGCCTTTTACCTTTCAATACCTTTGTTGAGATAATGGCAAGGCTTAACAGATACTGGATATTATGCAAAATGTCTTAGTCAATTAAGTTACAGATTTTAGATGTCCGAAATCTTATATTCTTTAGTTGGATAATCTGAAAAGAGAAATGTTATACATCAACCTATGTTTGGCGGCAAAAATAAAAACCGATGGAAGAGACGCTGAAAATTTTGGTTGTAGACGATGACGAAGTAGACCGGATGACAGTTCGTTGTGCCCTGACTAAAGCAGGTGTTCAGATGGAACTGTCTGAAGTAGGCGATGGTAATGATGCGTTCTCCGCTTTAAGCACTACTGCCTATGATTGTGTTTTTCTCGACTATCGCTTACCAGACCAGGATGGACTAACCTTGATCCAACAGCTACGGTCTTCGGAAATTCAAGTTCCTTTAGTAGTCTTAACTGGTCAAGGAGATGAACAAATTGCTGTTCAATTAATCGAAGCTGGTGCTACAGACTATCTCTCTAAGTCTAGGATATCTCCAGAAGCCTTGGCACAGGTTTTGCGGAGTGCGATTCGGATTTATCGGGCTGAAATGCAGGCAGCTTTAGCAAACCAGCAACTCAGAGAAAGTCATGAACAACTCACTCGTAAGAATCAAGAGTTGGAGAGACAAAAGCAACAGATTCAAATGCAAAACTTCAAGCTATCGGAGGCATCACTGCTAAAATCACATTTTTTGGCAACTATGTCCCACGAACTCAGAACGCCAATGAATGCGATTATTGGTTTTTCGCAAATACTATTGCGTCCTAAGTTTGGTCAACTAACGCACCAGCAAGCAGATATGGTTGAGCGCATTTTGAATAATGGCAAGAATTTGCTGATGTTACTCAATGAAGTTCTCGACTTTTCTAAGCTGGAGGTAGGACGATTAGATTTAAAGGCGGAAATATTTGACATATCAAAGGTAATAAATCTCGCTGTCAGTGAAATGCGCTCTCTATCTGATGCCAAAAATATATCATTGTTAGTTCAAATAGATTCGCAAAATCCTTTAGTATTTAATGATCCAGTTCGTGTCAAACAGATTTTAATTAACCTGCTCTCCAACGCCATTAAATTCACAGATTCTGGTGAGATTTGGGTTGAGGTTAAAGAACTGCCTGCAAATCGAGTATCAATTATTGTTCGAGATACAGGTATTGGCATAGCACCCAGGGATTTTAAACGTATTTTTGAAGCATTTCGGCAAGTCGATCAAACTATCACTCGCAAATATCCAGGCACAGGTCTGGGTTTAGCAATTGTAGATTCGCTGGTGCGAATGATGGGTGGGAAAATATTTCTTGAGAGCAAGTTGGGGATCGGCTCAACGTTTAAAATTGAATTGCCGCGTCAAATCACATTACCGACTGTAGGAGCCGATACTCCAACTTCACAATTAGATGGCGATGGGGTTTTTTGCTCTGCTAACAATCCGCATCAATCATCTTCTCAAACCAGGAAAGCACCAATAGGATATCCTAAATTTAAACTATAAATTACTTACCAAAAAAACTGATAAAAGTTGATAAATCATGTCTGTAGTTGAAAATAATAAAATTTATCGTATCCTCGCAGTTGACGACACTCGAGATAATCTTATTTTAGTTCAAACAATTTTAGAAAGTGAGGGATATGAAATTGATTTGGCTTCAGATGGAATAAAGGCTTTGCGGCAAATTGACCAATCTCCACCCGATCTGATTCTGTTAGATGTGATGATGCCGGGAATGGATGGTTATGAAGTCACCCGTAGAATTCGGAAGAACCCTGCAATCTCTTATATTCCAATTCTGTTAATTACTGCTTTTCACGAATCCAGCGTTGTCGAAGGTTTGGATGCTGGTGCTGACGATTTTATTCGGAAACCATTTGATACTGATGAACTACTGGCACGGGTGCGATCGCTATTGCGTCTCAAGCAAAGTCTAGACGAACAACAAAAAATGGCCCGCCAACGGGAAGACTTTGTTTCCCGTCTGACTCATGATTTGCGAACTCCTTTAGTAGCCGCCGATCGGATGTTGAGTTTGTTTGAAATGGAAACATTCTGCAAAATTTCGCCAGAAATGAAACAGGCGATCGCAGTTATGATTCGCAGCAACCAAAATTTAATGGAAATGGTGAACACCCTGTTAGAAGTCTATCGCTTTGAGGCAGGTAAAAAAACGTTGAATTGGGAGGTCTGCGATTTACGTGAGATATCTCAAGAAGTAGTGAGCGAACTAATTCCTTTAACTAGTGAAAAAGGTTTGACTCTGAAAATAGATACCAGTAAATTAGATCCACAGAGTAAAAACGCTGGTCTTATTATGGGCGATCGCTTGGAACTACGGCGAGTGCTAAACAACTTGATCGCAAATGCTATCAAATTTACAGATACAGGAGGCATAACAATCCGCATTTTTGAAAAATTACCTCATCCAGGAAATCCAGATTCAGTGACAATTGAGATACAAGATACAGGATATGGGATTGCGCCTGAAGATCAGGCAACAATTTTCGAGCGATTTCGCCAAGGCAGAAATAAACGCTCAGGTAGTGGCTTAGGACTACATCTATCTCACCGAATTGTAGAAGGGCACGCAGGAACTATCCAGGTTACCTCTGAATTAGGTAAAGGTAGTTTATTTACTGTACAACTACCTAAGAACACTTAAGTTCTTGTCCTTGACCTTTATATTTCTTTGCTGGACTGTTAATCCTGACAAAGCTCAAAAGCAGAGTGAATACCCAATCTTTTCCCCAGCCCGCGGCTAATTATAGCCTCCAAATCCTCGATCATATAGGGTTTGCTGATGTAATCATTAAACCCCGCTTTCAGGATACGTTCTTGATCCTCCCTGCTAGCTAAAGCTGTGACTGCTACAACTGGAATTGTGCAAGTTAGGGGTTCTTGCTTCAAATGACGTACAACATCGATACCGCTAAGTCCTGGTAACAAAATATCCAATAAAATTAAGTCTGGTTGATACTCTTTAGCTACCAGAACTGTTGCAGAACAATCTGTTTGACAAATAAATCTACAACCCATTGACTCAAGGGCATAACTAATTAGGAGGAGACTATCATCATGGTCTTCCACTGCCAAAATCAAAGGCTGGTGAGAGTTTTGCTTCTTTTCATCACTCATGAATGAATTTGCCAAATACATCTCTTCTCCAGAAGATTTTATTAGGATTCATCGTCATTATTGGGAGATAAAGACGATACTTCCTGCGAACAAAAGAATAGTGTTCAGTCGGGATTGGTGTGTGTTTTGCTTTTGTCTAGTTAATAATTCTTACCCACACAAAGGTTGCTGAGGTAAGAAAACCTCAAGCTGAGAGGTTTAGCAGGTACTTTTCGATTATACGCAAAATTACAGAATATTTTCTTAATTAGTTCATCATAAGTTTATATAGAAATATCAGAAAATTATTTATAACAGTATCGCTTGACTTATGTATACTTTTAGATTTGAAATATACTGAAGAAATAAGTAATCTCAGTTATTAACTGTTAAATTCCCTACTGTAATTTGCGTACTGGATAGAATTTCAACATAATCTTGATTGGTTATACAGAAGTAATTGCAATTGCTTGCATTGGTTTTTACAAGTAAGCAAATTAACAGATTAATTTTGATAGGTTCCTGAAAGGAATTGGCTAATTATTAGATACTGCTTTCTTGTTGACAATCATTATTTATCCAATACTGACTACTACTTTATCATAATGCGATGTCTACGATGGGCTATGCCTATGGACAAATTTATTGCTAGATTATTGATATTTATTTAGCGATCGCAAAGCGAATTTGACTACAATCCTTAGAAAGAGTAGCAAAAACCTAAATGTCTAAAAAGTCCGATTCTCAGTTCCAAAATCTCTTTAGTTCACCCAAATCAACTCAATGGGACGAAAGATTAGCCCAAATAGCCTATCGCTTTAACCGAGAGTATCAAGGTGAAACATTTGAACTCCCAACAGAAGTCCAGGCGATGCCGATATTCCGTGAGTGGATTGCTGGGAGTTTCTCAGGGAGAATTGCTTCCCCTTTTTGGGAAATTGCTAAACCTCAAAAAAACCAGCACTGTATAGATATTGGCTGTGGTATGAGCTTCTTAATTTATCCTTGGCGGGATTGGCAAGCATTTTTTCATGGGCAAGAAATCAGTAATATGGCACGCGATACCCTTAATTCCCGTGGGCCGCAGTTGAATTCTAAGCTGTTCAAAGGTGTTGAGTTGGGGGCAGCCCATCAGCTAAACTATCCATCAGAGCAATTTGACTTAGCGATCGCCACCGGATTCAGCTGCTATTTTCCCCTCGAATACTGGAATGCTGTATTGGCAGAAGTCAAGCGGGTGTTAAAACCAGGTGGACATTTTGTGTTCGACATCCTCAATCCAGAACAGCCTTTAGCAGAAGATTGGGCAGTTCTGGAAACCTATTTAGGGGCCGAGGTGTTTTTAGAGCCTTTGGCTAAGTGGGAAAAAACAATGAAAGCTTCTGGTACTAAAGTAGTAGCGCAAAAATCAGGGGAATTATTCGAGTTGTATAAAATACGATTCTGAACTACCTACTGTGTAAGCGAAGCGTCACTGTAGGCTTCTTGTCTAACAGAAAGCGTAATAGGCGTAGCCCATTCTGAGTTCTGAATTCTGAATTCTGAATTCTGCTGTATTACTCAGGAATAAGTGGACTCATTGGATCTAAAGAAGTTGTAAAAACAAAATAGATTACCCCAGCGCCGAGAATCATCACAGCCAAACTGAACAACAACACCCAGCGGTCTGTTGGTTCATAAGTATCTTCTTCGATATCACGACGGACTGCAAAATAGTGTGACGTTGAGAGCCACACTGTGATTAAACCCACCAGCGAGAAGACTAAACCTAATTTCCAGCCGTTGCCAGGACGGGGTATCAAAGGTACTTGGAAAGCACGCAAACGCACGATAACGACACCAAAACCTAAAAGAGCGATCCCTGTCCGCATCCAAGCGAGGTAGGTACGCTCATTTGCCAAGTGATCTCGGATTCGGGACGGATTCAGTCGTCCTGCCTTTTTTTTCTCTTTATCTTCTTCTGTAGGTTTCAATTTTAACTGCATCAATAACACCCTTATCCCCAAAGCGGCTCTGATCAAAAAAATGCGAAAGTGGTAGGAAATCTCTTTCCAGATGACTTGCACCCAGCCCAATAATTGCCCTACTGAAATATATCTATTGTGATTGTACATTTTTTCAGAATTTATTTTAATGCAGATATCTAAATAAAACAAGTCTGATCGAATAATTCGTAATTCGTAATTGATGGTATAGAGTAACTGCAAGTAATAAAAAAACAGCCGAGATCAGAGAGATTTTTCACCAGTACTTTTCCTGTTTTTGTCTCTGATTTTGGCTGTTACCCTATTTAAATTTAGAACAATCATTCAAAAAAAGAATATGCAGTTCTAGTTCAAGACTAATTGCTAGGCGCATTAGGAACTCGTGTATTTATGATATCCTGCGATATATCTGGGATAAACCAGTTAGCTTCTTTGCTGTTCAGAACTTTCACAGTCGGAACATTCAATTCAATCGCAGCAGTATCTGGATTCGTCTTAATAACTAACTGAGTTCCATCAAGTATCTTGAGAGCAGCCGCTCCTGTCAATTCTTGACCTTGCCCATTAGGACTAGAAGTAAAATTTGCTACTTTGACATCATTTGGTAGATAAATTCCATCACAATCCCAGTTATTCTTGGTGGACTGACCATCAGCTAGAAAATACAGACCATTGTCGTATACGGCATCTTCATCGTCTTCATCATTTGGTCTTTTGCCGTATATGGCTATGGTATTACCTGTTTGGTTGTTGCATTGACCCCAGTTGATTCCCGTCTCTAAAGCATACTTTTGTAGGGTTAATTCTTCGGTTCTCTTTTGAATTTCTTCTGGTGTCAGACCTTCAACTTGAGTTTGGGCATCTTTTGTCTGAGTCAGTTCGTTAAGGGCTTTAGTAACTTCGATGTAATCAGGGTTTTTGCTAAATTTTGGTCTATCAGCAAAAGAAGGTTGAGCAAAGGCGAAATTGGCGACAATCATTAAGACAATGAGTAGAGATTTCCAGATTTTCATGTTTTGATTCCTGTTGATAGATAAGATATTTTGCAGTTGGAAATTCATTTTTGTGAGTAAGTTCATGATGTACCTCTTTTTAGACAGTTAATTTTTCTTGTTCTTCACTCGACGGCTGAGTATTGGAACCTAAAATCAATGAGAATATATAACTAGAAACTACAGATAAAAGAGTCCAATTAACATTTTCTGTGACAATAAACACGCCCAAACCAATCAAGATACAAGGCACAAAAGTATTGCCGTTTTCAGTTAAAAAGTTTGCGATCGCAGGCAAGTAGGTTAACTTGTAAGCGGTATAACACCATACACCAACTAGCGTAAAAAATACACTTAGTATCACGAGCAGACTATCTAATTCCGAGTTGGCAAACAGAGGCACGTAGATGCTGATGTTGTCACTACCATTGGCAAAGGCGATCGCAGCGACATTGCAAGTTTGTGGAGAGATAAAACTGGCAAGTACAGAGGGACAAGATGGCTCAGTTTCTGCTTCGGCTTCCTCTAGTGAATCCTCTTCGCGTTTTAGTAAACTACTGACACCAATGATTATTGGCATTAAACCAAGTAGTCTAATCCAGTCCTGGGGTATGATGAGTCCACCGAAAAAACCGGGAAGGCTAGCAATGATCAATGCAGCAAAACCGAGATACTGACCAGCAAGGATGTGACGACTGCGAAACGTTTTACTTATTTGTGAAAAAAGCAACGTCAAAATGACAATATCATCGATGTTGGTGGCAGTGAACGCCGTGATCCCTGTGGTAATTGCAGTTACTAAACCACTCATTTGTGGAAATCCTTATTTTGATGCTTGGTAATTGAGCGTGGGGCATTGGTCACTACAAAGGACAAATGACCAATGACCAGTTTTAATTAAAAATTAAAAATTAAAGATTAAAAATTGAAAGAAATAATAATTTTTAATTAATTAATTCTGGGTACAAGCCCCCACTAAATCAAAGATTTTAGTGTTCTACAATCAGTAGCGGGTTCAAACTCCTACTGATAGCGCAGCGTTAGCGAGTCCGCGAGCGTCTTGCAATTTTTAATTTTACATTTTTAATTTTTAATTGGTTTGACCAATGACTAAGTAGAAAGCCTTGATTTATACTTTAGTCAAACTAACTGATAGAATCAAATGCTTTTATTTGTCAAAATGATAAATGAAAGTGATTAAAATTTTGACACCAAGTTTTAGGGATACGATAAATGGCAGGAATGACGCTTGAGCAGCTAAAAATCTTTCTAGCTGTGGCGCACAACTTACACTTTACTCGCGCAGCAGAGGAGCTTTATATTACACAACCTGCCGTCAGTGCAGCGATCCACAACTTAGAGCAAGAATACGGAGTGAAACTGTTTCATCGGATTGGTCGCCATATCGAGATTGCTGAAGCGGGTAAATTACTGCAAGTGGAAGCGCAGAAAATTCTTGATCAAGTTTCCTTAACTGAAAGGGGATTGCGAGAATTGAACAATCTACAACGGGGTGAATTGAAATTAGGATCAAGCCTGACAATTGGTAACTACTGGCTACCAAGTAAGATTAGTGAGTTTAAGAACCAATATCCTGGTATCCAGATTGACTGTACCCTTGCCAATGCAGAAACGATTTGTGTCGGTACAGCGATGGGACAGTTTGATTTAGGTTTGGTGGAGGGAGATGTAAAGCCAGCGCTTCAGAATACTTTAGAGTACGAAATAGTGGGGAGCGATCGCTTGCAAATTGTGGTCGGTCAAAACCACCCTTGGTTTGAGTGGGGAGAAGTTGATTTAAGCCAACTAACTCAAACACCTTGGGTAATGCGGGTGCGGGAATCTGGAACCCAGCAAAGGTTTGAGGAAGCGTTGCAAAATTGGGGAATCAATCTCAGTGAACTGAATGTAATTTTAGTGTTTACCAGTGGTGAAATGGCAAAAGCAGCCATTGAAAATGGCGTAGGTGCAACTGGAATTTCTGAGTTGATGGTAAAAAAAGAAATCCAGTTGGGGACTCTGCGGGCAATTCGAGTTATTGATAATAGAGAAAGCAACAGTGCGATGCCTAGGTTGGGCTACACCTACGCAGAAATAGTTCGACCTTTTTTCAAACTCAAGCATCGTCAGCGTTTTCAAACTGCTCTTTCCAAAGTCTTTGAACAAATGTTGGTATCGTCTATGTTAGATGGCTCAGATAAACATATATCAGTTATTTAAAGGTTACTGGGGACTGGGGATTAGGGACTAGGGATTGGGTATTGAGAAAACTTTTCCCCATTCCCCATTCCCCATTCCCCATTCCCCATTCCCTTCACACCTTCCGCATATTTCTACTGATGGGGTCAAAACCTCTAGAAAACCGCGTACTTTCATCGTAGTAAGCGCCAGTTAGATTCGCTCCATACAACTTAGCATAGTTGAGTTTAGCTCCCCGGAGATTTGCTTCAGTCAGTTTGACACCGCTCAAATTAGCTCTGGTCAAGTTTGCTTTGGCTAAATTAGTTCCACTCAAATCTGCTCCCCAGAGTTTAGCTTTTGCTAGGTTAGCTCCACTCAAATCTGCTCCCCATAAATTAATTCCAGGCAAATAGGCTCCAATCAGCTTGTTACTACTCAAGTTGACAGCTGGAAAATATCTTTCCCCTGCGGCAAAACGCCTTTTTAATTCTTCAGCATTCATGCGTCGCATTCACCTTCTTTAGCAATACAGAAGTTATTTGTTCCCATTCTTGGCTTAGTTCTCCTGGAAATTCTGGCTGACCACTGCGTAGATACCAGAAATGGGCATTGTTTAAATCGCCTTCTTTGCGGTGCAGGTAAGCATGAACCCAGGCACTATCGGCATCGCTGGCACTTGCAACTATTTCATGAGCTTTACTCCAATCACCTTTCTTGTCATACCACATTGCTTGCAGCCCTTTTGGCAATGTCTGAGGACATAGGCGCTGCTTTTCGATCAATCGCAGGAATTCCTCTGTATTCACGATCGCCACCCAACAAGAATCAAACTTCTATCTCTAAGATACTCCTCAGTTTTAGGGGAATGGGAAATGGGGAATGGGGAAAAGTTTTCTTAATACCCAATACCCAATACCCAATTCTCAATACCTTTCACATCTACTTAACTGGGATCATTTCAAACTCGAAAGTGCTGATCAAACGGTCATCAATATAGACTTCTATTCTATGCTTACCAACTGGATCGCCAGGAGTAATCGTCCAAAAATTCTCAATCACACCCTCTGGAGCCGACTGTGTGCGTCGCGTCACAGATGTCTTTCCGTCTACTGACATTGAGAAATCTTCACCACTATCTGTACCCCAAGTTTCTGGAGGTTTTGGTAAACGCAAGACTTCGCGCCATTTCACTTCACCTTGGTAGTCTTTGAGTTTAATCCGCCATCCATAGGCATTTCCTTCTTGAAGTGGCACTCTTTTTGTCTGGAAAATGGTAACGTTTCCTTTAGAGTCAACTCTCTTCAGCCCAAACTCGATGTTACTGACAGTAATCTGTTTAGCATTCGTTGGTGTCGGAGACGATATAGCATTTTGTACCAAAACAGCAGTAGCGTTGATTGGCTCAGAACTTATGACTCCAGATATTAGCCAAAAAGAAGCTAGCACAGCAGTAGTAGTCCAAATTCTCATTAGTATGGTTTTCCTGTCAGACTTTTGGTACTTATTCAAGGAATCTGCCATGTTTTCCGGGTCAAGGTTAGCTATGGTTAGACAAAGACAAAATTGCTTTTAGGGAGGATTTAACCAACTCACTGACTTTGGGCAACATCCAATCTAAAATCAGTAAATCATAGTCTTTAGCAAAGGCAAGTCATTGCGCCGTCGTTTCTCTATCTGCGTAGGCGTAGCCCCAATACCCTTCAGTTAAGGTTTTTTAATGAAAATTCTAGATCCAAAGACGCGATAAATCGCCGTCTCTACAAGGATTAATCTTTCATCTTCATGGCGATTTATCGCGTCTCTTGCCTTAACCGAACCGTATTGGGCATAGCCCAACCTAGGCATCGCATCACCATATATATACCCATTAGTCTCCATTTTTCTCTACAAGACCCTTTGCGAAGGAGACGGTGTGCCATATAGCAATCCGATTTGATTTCTGAATCACTCGTAGAGGTAAGGGACTGGGGACTGGGAAGAAGGAATAAAGGTGTACTGAGTTTTGTTCAAAAATCAAATATGAGTCCTATAGATATAGTATTCTGAATCCTGACTCCTGACTCCTGACTCCTCCTTTTCCAATCACAATTTTGCATGAGATACCAAGTTGGCGGTAGCCTCCACAGTGATGATCCCACTTATGTTGTGCGTCAGGCAGACGAAAAACTTTATACCAGTCTCAAAGGTGGTGATTTTTGCTATGTCTTCAACTCTCGCCAAATGGGTAAATCATCTCTACTACAGCGAATAAGTCGTCGTCTCAAGTCAGAAGGCTATAAATGTGTTTACTTAGACGTAACTCAATTGGGTAGTGAGGATACGACATCAGCACAATGGTATAAAGGAATCATTGTCAGCATGTTCTACGGGTTAAATCTGGTGGAACATGTCAACTTTAAGCAATGGTGGGATATGCAAGCAGGTCTTTCTCCTGTACAAAAGCTACACCAGTTTGTTGAAGAAATTTTGCTGCCAAATGTCAAGAGCGATTGTGAAGGAGATGTCAAAGCTAAAGGCATTTTCATCTTCATTGATGAGATTGATAGTTTACTGAGTTTAAATTTTCCGGTCAATGACTTTTTTGCCTGGATTCGTCATTGCTACAATCAGCAGGCACACGATCCGAATTTTCGACGCCTAGGCTTTGCATTGTTTGGAGTAGCCAGTCCATCTGACTTAATTGCTGACAAACGCCGGACACCTTTTAATATCGGAACGGCCATAGAGTTATACGGTTTTCGCTTGCATGAAGCTAACCCATTACTAGATGGGTTAAAGGGAGCAATCAGCCAACCAGAAATAGTGCTGCAAGAGGTAATCTACTGGACAGGGGGACAACCGTTTCTAACTCAAAAACTCTGCCAGTTAGTTCTTCAAGCTGCCTTAAAGACATCAGATCGAAAAATTATCCTATCCCCCAAAACTGAAGCGTATTGGGTGGAAGAATTGGTGCGATCGCACATTATCCAACACTGGGAATCACAAGATGAACCCGAACACCTCCGTACTATTCGCGATCGCCTACTTTTCAACCAACAACAAGCAGGACGCTTGTTAGGTCTTTATCAGCAGGTATTGCAAGCGGAGGAAATAGAGGACGTAAAGAATGAAGACACTAGCGACTCTTGGCATCCTCTATTTCCACTATCTCCCGTGCCTACAGATGATAGTCGAGAACAGACAGAGCTTTTACTATCGGGATTAGTCGAAAGGTACAACAGCTATCTCAGAATTAAAAATCCGATCTACCGCAGTATTTTCAATGCTGAATGGGTGTTAAAGCAGTTAGACAATCTGCGCCCTTATTCACAGCCATTCAATGCTTGGGTAGCATCGGACTTTCAAGATGAGTCACGCCTGTTGCGGGGGAATGCCTTACAAGAGGTCTTGGACTGGACTCAGCGAAAAAGTCTCAGCGATTTGGACTATCGATTTTTAGCAGCTAGCCAAGAATTGGAACGTCGGGAAGTTCAGCAAAAACTGGAAGTAGAACAGCTTAAAGAAACTGAAGCGCGATTGGCAAGTGAACAAAAGAACGCCCGTCTTCAGCAACGACTACTGTTAGGGGTAAGTGTGGCTCTAGTGGCAGCGATTATCTTGGGAATCATAACACTTTATGCCGATCGACAGGCATCGCTGAGTGAGGTAAGAGCGATCGCAGCAGCTTCCAATGGTAGTTTTAATTCCAATCAACGCTTAGATGCACTGGTACAAGCAATCCAAGCCAGACGGAAATTTCAACGGCTCGATCTGCAAAATTTGGCAGATGCACATACGCTGGATCTCCAAACCCGCAAAGTATTAGAACAAGCTGTCTACGGTGCTGATGAATTCAATCACCTTTCAGGGCATCAAGGAATTGTCTTAGGTGTTGACTTCAGCCCCGATGGCCAGTGGATTGTCTCATCTAGCATTGATCGCACAGTCAAACTGTGGAAGCGGGATGGAACACTGGTCAAAACCCTACCACATACCGCAACTATAAACAGTGTTCGCTTCAGCCCGGATAGCCGCCAGATAGTCGCTGCTGGCATTGATGGCACTATCCGTCTTTGGACGATCGATGGTAAATTGTTAACCATCCTCAAAGGGCATAAATCTGCGGTGTGGCGAGTTGCCTTTAGCCCAGATGGAAGAACGATCGCTTCTGCCAGTGGCGATTTTAGCGTTAAGCTTTGGCAACTAGATGGCACTTTAATCAGAACTCTTAAACATGAGCGTGGTGTCTGGGGAATTGCCTTCAGTCCCGATGGTCAAATCATCGCTTCTAGCATGGTAGGCGGCACTAATAAGCTTTGGCGATTGGATGGAACACTAATCAAAACATTCACAGCCGGAAAGGCAACTATTTGGAGTGTTGCTTTTAGCCCAGATGGACAAACTTTCGTCTCTGGCGGTGCAGATAACATGGTGCGACTGTGGAATCCAGAAGGTACTTTACTGAGAACTTTTAAAGGGCACACCGCTGAAGTATTTGGTGTAGCCTTTAGCTCTGATGGGCAGACCATTGCCTCCGGTGGTTCTGATAAAACTGTTAAACTCTGGCGGGCAGATGGTACTTTATTAAGAACTTTGCAGGGGCATACCTCAAATATTCAAACCATCGCCTTCAGTCCTGATGGAGAAACCCTCGCCTCAGCCGCCCATGACAACACCATCAAACTCTGGAGAGTCAACTCACCCTTAGTAAAGTTACTCAATGGCCATCAAGAAATGGTCTGGAAGGTGGCATTTAGCCCTGATGGGCAACGTCTAGCTTCCGTTGCTGGCAAAGAAGTCAAACTTTGGAAACGCGATGGTTCTCTAGCCAGAACTATTGTTGAAGACGATTCTAGAATGATTAGTCTCGATTTTAGCCCCGATGGTCAAACTTTAGCGATCGTTGGTTCTAAGGGTGTTGTGAGACTATGGCAACTAGACCGCAATCAGCGAACTATTCTGGAAGGCCCAGGTATCGGCCTTTTGGGTGTTAGCTACAGTCCTGATGGCAATCGGCTGGTGACTGTGGGTTTTGATTACAAGCTGAGACTCTGGCAACGCAATGCTAATGGACAGTTCCAACTCCAGCAAATGATCCAGGCGCATACAGGGCGAATTTGGGACATTGTTTATAGTCCAGATGGGCAATTTATCGCCTCTGCCAGTGCTGATGGTACCATCAAACTTTGGACTTCAGAAAATAGCGAACGCCTGTTGGAGAAACCAGATCGAATCTTAGAAGGGCATAATAGTGAAGTTTTTGGAGTTGCCATTAGCCCGAATAGTCAATTTATTGCCTCTACAGGCGGAGATGGTCGTCTCCGACTTTGGAAACGTGATGCTACTCTAGTGAGAATATTAGATGGTAAAAGTATTGGTTTAACAAGAGTCGCATTCAGTCCAGATGGTCAAATGTTGGCAGCCGCAGGTTTTGACAATACGATCAAAGTCTGGAAGACCGATGGCACTTTGCTCGTCACCTTAAATGGACATACGTCAAATGTGAGCAGTGTTGCCTTTAGTCCCGATGGCAAAACCCTCGCCTCTGGCGGAGATGACCAACTTGTGATTGTGTGGGATATAGAAAAAATTCTCCATCTCAACCTGCTGAAATATAGCTGTGATTGGGTGCAGGATTACTTAAAGACTAATGTAACAGTGGAAAATAGCGATCGCTCTCTTTGTAATCACTGACAAAATTTACACAACAATTTTAACTAATTCATGAATCACCCCTACTTAATTTTTATCTAACTCCCGTTAGTTTAGACAAAGCGTAGCTTTGGATTTTTGGGGGTATCCGATTTTAATACAATACAGTTCAAATAAGACCAAAACACTTGTAGAGACGGCGATTTATCGCGTCTTCTAGAGATGGCGATTTATCGCGTCTCAAAAACCCACGATTTTGATTAATCGGATTTGTTTTGATGAAGCGACACAATTCAAATCCACTCATTTCCGGCATCACGACATCAGTAACGATCGCATCTGGCTTTTCTTCTAAGATTATTTCTAGAGCTTCTTTTGCACTAGTTGCCTTAATGAAATTGTAACCCCTATCTGTGAGATAATTACTTATTAATTTCAATTCACTCAGACAATCTTCTATAACTAGAATAGTAGCGATCCAGGTAATACTCAACCTTCAATCTCCAAAAAAATATATTGGTTAAGTGAAGTTATTTTTTTATATTAAGAAATTAAACAATGTGTTGAAATATTACCTTTAGTAAATCTCCTTGTGTAAAAGGCTTAGTTAAATAGCCTGATGCTCTGACCATCTTAGCTTTAGCCCTCTCTATAAATCCTACTTTTTCTGACACCATAATCACAGGCGTATTTTTAAAACTTGAGTGTTTACGCAACAAAGAACAGAGTTCATATCCGTCTAAATTAGGCATCGAAATATCCAACAAAATTATGTCGGGTTTTGTGTAAACAATCTGCATTAAAGCTTTCAAAGAATCAGTGACTCCGACAACACAAAAAGTTTGCTCATCTAAATAACTTTGAATAGTATTCAATACTGTAGGACTATCATCAATACAAAAGATTGTGTAGATTTTCTTGTCAACAGGCGGTTGGATGATTTGCTGATCCCTATTATTATTAGTATTAATAGAGTAGGCTGGTGGTTTATAGGCGTTTGTTCTAGAAGAATTTGGTGTACTTTTGCTTTTAAGTTTTAGCTCATTTATTTTGAACAATTCTGAGGGGTGCGATTGAGAAGCTGGTGATGTCTGACAATAAGCCGCTTCTCTACGAGAGGCTTCGCCAACGCTTCTAGGTGTTTGACATCGTTCAACTAGTAAGCGGAGATTTAGATGACAAAACTTTGGCATATCATCCAGAAAGCTTTCAGGAATAAATTCATAACTCCCCTCTTGTAAGTTCAGAAATGACTCCAAAACTTCTAGCGCCAATTGCTCTATCAGTATCGCTGCTTGAGAGGGACTAATATATTTCTGATTGACTAACCAGCAAATAGCCAGATAATCTGGATTTGGTATTGCCTGATTTTCAATACCAGTTTCAAATATCGCTCGCAACTGTTCTTTGATTCCGCCAGGGAGAGTAGAAATTTGCTGACTCAAGCTTTGCAAATTTCTGTAAAGTGGCTCAAACATTTTCTCTGAGTAGCAGGCATAAATTAGCTTACCCTCGTCCATATATATTGACCAAGAGCCTGACGTGCTAAACACTTGCAAACAACCAGTAACCGACTTACCAGTGATTTTTTTCAACAAAGATAGGGGCTGGAGCTTTTGGAAAAACCTGTATCTACTAATCGGAAGTGTCTTCATTGGGATGGCTCTGGAATAAAATTAACATTTGCAGGCGAAATTAGTGAATTACCTTTTCGGAATTCACCGCGAATTTGTTGGGAGCACTGTCAGATAAATATAGCGGTCACATTTGAGTTAGTACAGAGATTTCACACCCCCCAACTCCTAATTCACCAATCTCTGTTAAGCTATAATGCACAAGTTACAACTAAACCAATTCATGCTATTTGCCAATAGCAAAATGGCCCGACTAGTTGCCAGGATATAGTATTTCAAAAATTAGATTGGTTTTCTGTATCTTTCGCTAATCTAGCCAATCTAACAGTAACTCAAGTGTCACGCCCAGACCATTGGCTCTCGCCCATCAGTCACAAAAGTATCATTGTTATCCGTATTTTGCAGCCTAAAATCGTAGATACTTGAATTCTCTTACAAAGGTTTTTTGATCCCTAATACTAAAGTCTAGAGCGACCAAAATCTACTGTAATGTAGATGTAAATAGCTCTCAAGCAAGGCTTTTAGACCTTAAATCCGCGCTGACGAACTATGTTTTTATAGCCGTGACAAAAGTCGTCGGGTACTTTTCCAAGAAGTTTATTCTTGAGGGTAACTTCATCAAGAGAAAAAGTATGATTAAAAACTAAGCACTCAAAAAAATCAATGTCATACTGAGGTTTGTGATTGTAGAGCTAATACGGTTCGGTTAAGCAGTGTGGCTTTGGGGATTTCTCCCATAAACAACTGCGTTAGCCAGGAACAAGGTTCACCCGAAGGTTCTTGAGGGTTCCCCCCATGACTGACTGGCGTGGGTTGGAGGGATCTTCAAAAGATTAAAACGTTAACTGAACAGTATTGGAGCAACTCTTAGTGTTAGATTGGGCAAAATTATCACTTGCACAACAATAATGTTAAACCTCCGACCAAGGATGAGTTAGCTGATAATTACCGCCATGATGGTGTGTGGTGAGATGCACAGGCGGCTAAATCAGCAGAAGGGAATCTCTTCATAAGTACTGGAAACGGGTTCTAATGTTGTGTGGGTCTAAATAGTCACCCTGCACAGTTTGGAGTGACAAATTCAAGAACTTAAAGCCAAATTCTTGATTGGTAGTACATACCTGTAAAATAGCTCTTTTCAGCTAGATGGTAGATAAAAAGTAACGTACTCACTAAAACTCAGGTTACTATAATTTTCAAAAAAAGTTAGCAGCAATATATAAACTTCATGATAAATCAGTAAAGTAAACATGAAAACTAATTAATAGCATCTTCCAGATAATTGTTATTAATCTTTATTTGTTTGGATGTCCGGAAAGGCTGAAAATGTACAGCAAAAGATAATTTTATATGCTTATTTAATTACACTTATAAATGAGTGAATTATTTTATGGTAGCAATTTTCCTGAAAAATTTTAAGTTTTAAAAGTCACAAATATAAATACAGAATTGCATGAGTAGCCTGTCCTCCTAGCTTCTGTCTTCTACGTAGATATGGCATTTATTAACCTATAAGGTATATCTAGCAAAAAGACGCAAAGAAATTCTTTGCGTCTTTGGCGTGAGATTTATAAGTGGACATTCTCACCGTTATACTTCTCCATCTATTTAAAATTGCTCCCGCCAGCACCAACTTAAAAGTGTGCCACCAGCTACCAGCTTAACTACTTCCAGTACCCAATAACTGCCGTGTAGTAAATTCATTGTCGATGGAATAGCGGCAGCGGCTTCAAATAGGTTCAGTTGAACACCGATGGCGCACATCTGCGGAGTTAAAAAATAGGTATCAAGCATAGCTATAGTTAGCAGTAGCGCAGATAAAGCAACACTGCGAATACGCCAGTGATATTGGGTTTTGCCCAAAGCTAATGCCCCAGTCAGCACTACAGCAGCAGATAATAATTCCATCCGATTGAAGTTCCAAAAAATGGTATAGCCTGCTGTCGTAAAACCAGCTTGGCTCATCATCCCGGAAAGATAAAGGCTAGGCATAATTACCCAGTCTAAAACGACGCTAGAACTGAGCCAAAAGCCCAAAGTCAATACGATCGCGGTTTGCCAAATTGGCCGTTTGAATTCAAGGTTAGAAATAGCAGTCATAAAATAATTGCGTGTGTTGTATTTCTCTAGTTTCATACTTCACTAGCAGTTTGACAACTAATATCAATTAACCTTTACAAAGCGATCGCTCTTAAATTCTGAACTTAATCCCAAGTTTTTTTAAACTTAGTTGAGAAATATTAAGTTTTTATAAAAAGTAATTTAAATAGATTTTGTTTGTTAAAAATACTCATGTCTACGACAGGCGTAGCTGCATCACTCTGCAAATTCACAAATCCTATTCGCTACACTTTCAATAAAGCGTAGACGCGTAGCGGCTTGTCGTTAGACATCGCCAGTTGTGTAAGAGTGAGTGCGATGTCTACGACGGGCTACGCCTACGTATTATTAGCTGTTTGAATGTCTCATCTGTAAGTTGGAGACGTGATTTTTCTAGTTGTAGCTTGGTGACATAACTGGAAAAATTGCTCATCTGTTATTTGAAAAACAGGAGCAAAGTTGATAGTTAACGCATCCATAGAAAAATTTAAATTTGAATACTCCCATAAAAAGGCCAAAAGCGAATGTACTTTAGCGAAAAAAATATTTAAAATGATTGACTTTAAGTATTGATTACTTTATCCGCAGCACCAGTTAATATTTCATCCATCCAAGCATTTATGCTTTTACCAGCCTTTTTAGCAGCAATAAATATTTTGCGGTGGTGTTCTGGAGTTGTGCGGAATGGAAGTTTACCAGAGAATGGTTTATCAGGCTCCTCTCCTAGTTCTTCACAGAAAGCAAGATAATCATCAACAGAAATTTGAAATTCTTGACGCGCTTCGTCTACAGTTTTTGCCTTAAAGGTAATTACGTCATTAATATCTAGGACTTGGCCAAAAAGTATTCCCGCTTCTACATCTACTTCTATACTAGCTGTGTATCCTTTATAAGTCATCATATTTCTATTCCTGCCTTAATTAAAAATTCTCTAACAGATTTGACTGCTCCTTTATCTGTCTCATTTTGAGGATGCGGTTCGTGAAAAACAGCTTTCACATCATTTAATTTCACACGAACCCGCGAACCTTTACCTTGAGTAATATCAGCACCGAGAGCTATAAATAAACTTTCAATATCTTTTCAAAGAATATTAGATGGTACAGGATTTGTAAAAATTAACTCTAAAATCTGACGTTGTTTGTTATTGAGATCCATTTAATCAATACAATTACAGCCATTTTACAGTTAAGTTGAATATAGCCACAGATATAATGATATCATATTATGATATCGTTGAAAATATAGAAGCGATCGCTGATTGTATGATGGCATTGTAGGCGATCGCCTTGCAGAAAACCTCAAAACAAAGCGTAGACGCATAGCGGCTTGTCGTTAGACATCATCCTCAGCGTTATCCCAAACTGATGAGAGTGATGTTTGACTGGTTTGAAGCCAAAATTCAGTTTCATCATCAGGAAGCAGCGTCACTAGCACTCTTGTCCCTTCCGGTAATTCCTCTGACTCTAGCAATTCGATTTTTCCTTCCCGAACAGTAGCCCAAAGCGTTTTTAGCATATCTGTTTTATGAATAGTCATGCTTTAATTTTATGCTTTGATAGTTTATGAGTAGCGATGTCTACGACGGGCTACGCCTACGCATTATCTAGGTATTCAATTCTCAATAGTTGCTTGAATTGTCTCACTTGTAAGTCGTAGACGTGATTGTTGTAGTTGTAGCTTGGGCTAAACGCAGTGAAACCCAACGAATAATCTATGATCGAGAAGCAGACTTGATTTACTAGAGTGCTTTGCATGGTTTCAGCAGAATTAATCTCTACTTTGCGAGAACTTAGTCGAGCAGATAAGCTTTACATTATGCAGGTTTTAATCTCAGAGTTAGCCCAACAGGAAACCGAGCTGATTAAGCCCGATCAGTCTTATCCTGTGTGGTCGCCTTATGATGCAGTTGAAGCAGCAGATACTATGTTAAAAGTGCTAGAAGCTGCTAAAACTCAAGACCATGCGTAACGCACAACGGTATTCCTTTATCCCGATTGATGTTGCATTGGGTGAAGCTAGTTTCCGCCCCTATCTACCGCTTACTTTGATCTACCAGCAAAATTCTGTGATCGCATCCGGTCTGTTGGATACTGGAGCAAGCGTGAATGTGCTTCCTTATTCAGTAGGAGTTGAGCTTGGGTATCTGTGGGAACAGCAGACAACTGCATTGAGTTTGACAGGTAATTTAGCTCAATACGAGGCGCGTGTCGTGGTTTTTCAGGCAGTAGTTGGGCAATTTGAACCTGTACAACTTGTATTTGCATGGACACAGGCTACAAACGTACCTCTGATTTTGGGGCAAGTTAACTTCTTTATGGAATTTGATGTTTGTTTCTACCGTTCCCATTTACAGTTTGAGATTAGCCCTAAATCGTTAGCCTCAGAGTAGATTTATTGTAGTTGTCAGCTACCTAATGCATCAATGTAGAGGACGCAAGCTATTGGTGAAGATAATTATAAAGAACGATCGCCTTGCAGAAAACCTCAAAAATAATGCGATCGCCTGTTGTAGAAGAGTAAGTGCGATCGCCTTGCAGAAAACCTCAAAAACATAGCGATCACTTTATACTTATCCTTGATATAGGAATCCTACTTGAGTCTTGCTCAGTATACGGAGAAGTCGAGCTTTGGATGTCAAGCTTCTAGGCAGCTTGATTGTTCATAAATCAAATAGGAGTCCTATAATTAAAAACTAGTTCTAAAATTTTCTTGAGTTCAATAATAGGTAAAGGTTGTTGTCTTGAGCCTCCAAATAATTGGTGTGTCACGCCATAAAATACGTTAGTTGTAATGTCTTTTTCTGTCAGAATATCACCTTTTTCTCTTTGCAGCTTTTCTTTATCTTTAAAATTGACATCCCAAACAACTAAAATATCAATATGACTGATATCTTTTTTATTTGAACTAATGTCTTTATATATACCACTTAATTCTATTCTGAATTCTATTAAGATTTCTTTTTTTAAACTTTTCCCATTAGCATTAAAAATGTTTTTATGAATTCCTAAATTATTATTTTCTGAATACTCGACTTCCTCCGTTTGGTCTAATCGGTATTCATATAATCGGGAGCATGTCAACTTTGTTAGAACAAAAGAACTAAGCAGGCTCTAAAGCTTGGCGTTGAGATAAGCACACCGATGCTTGAGGACTTGAGAGACATTCGATTCATCCCATTGTGCGCCAGAGATTTTTAATCGCCGATCTATCTGTTTGATAGTAGACTCGACTACACCAGAACCAATAGAACAAATACCTTCGGATTGATAATAATCATAATTGACAAT
>NZ_JBDNJQ010000488.1:0-253 GCF_051172895.1 Nostoc sp. CALU 1950
AATTTATCGAGTTTGTTTTCTCTATTATATGCAGCTTCATATAAAATTGGTATAAGTTGCTTAAGGACAGAGGTCGCCTTTTCAGGAGAGGCAATAATTGCAGTTTCTGTGATTTCTAACTTTAAGTTGCTAGGGTTAAGACTAGTATCTTCGAGAATTTGGCTGATTTGTTCAATTAGATCAGGTTGAGAAAACTGTTTAGGGATTTGCAAGAAAATAAGATACCAATTAAACGGGGAAAATTGTGATATCC
>NZ_JBDNJQ010000489.1:0-250 GCF_051172895.1 Nostoc sp. CALU 1950
TGAGATACAGAACATTGTCAGCTACACGACTTTCTAGCAACGGCAGAATGTTGTCATCTGCGGTGATCGTGAGGGACTCTTTTCCCGTCTGCTGTATCGTGACTTTACCTACGGATTTACTAGAAATGGATGAGAATCGACCTACTTCTCTAGATTCGGTCTTAACTATTCCAGAGCCTCTAAGCCCACCCAAATTGAGAGAGCAGCCTGTGAACAGGCTCAAAGCTGTTAAACACACAACCAAACCGTA
>NZ_JBDNJQ010000490.1:0-250 GCF_051172895.1 Nostoc sp. CALU 1950
AAGCTACTGGAGGCGGAGCCTCTCTGACTGGTTCCCAGCCTGGAGGCTGGGAACCAGTCAGAGCAAGGGCTGTATCTTAAATAGTTTTAAATCACCTTAATTCTTGACCCTAAACACGGGCAAGGATTAAGGTGATTTACTTACAGGGAATGTATTCCAAGAGGGCTGCTTCCTCTGATCAAGCCATTGGAGGCCGAGCCTAGGCTGTTGACTTTGTGCATTTTTCGGGAATTTTTGGGAAAATTATTCG
>NZ_JBDNJQ010000491.1:0-249 GCF_051172895.1 Nostoc sp. CALU 1950
TTGGTGAGTTGGCCAATTTCCGGTGGCAGACTGCTCAGTTGATTACTGTTGAGGTTGAGGGTTTGCAGGTTGGTAAGTTGGCCAATTTCCGGTGGCAGACTGCTCAGTTGATTAATGAAGAGGTTGAGGGTTTGCAGGTTGGTGAGTTGGCCAATTTCTGTTGGCAGACTGCTCAGTTGATTATTGTAGAGGTAGAGGGTTTGCAGGTTGGTGAGTTGGCCAATTTCCGGTGGCAGACTGCTCAGTTGA
>NZ_JBDNJQ010000492.1:0-247 GCF_051172895.1 Nostoc sp. CALU 1950
GTACACTTCAGACCTGATAAGACATTATATGTTGGACAGGTTACGTTCTCTCTTTTGTTCATATTAATCTAGAATCATATTCTTCAATTGTACTTTGAAAGAAAACTTTAATGCAGACGGATGATCTTATTGGACGAGTGCGTGCTCATCGCTCGAAGGAAGGCATGAAAAGATCTCTATTCTTATATGTTATAGTGCCAGGAAAGAGTATTGCATGCGAACTAGAGACCCTTCTCATCAACCAACT
>NZ_JBDNJQ010000056.1:0-45152 GCF_051172895.1 Nostoc sp. CALU 1950
CGAGTTGTTCAAGAAAGGTTTAGATTAAATCCCCAAAAATATGAACAAGTAATTTCGGCAATTTGTGGACTAGTAAGATTCCGACACTATAAGGACTATATCCACCCTCGTAATTTTTTATGTACCTGCGCTAGATACCACATATAATCATCAATTTTGTAATTATCAGCAGCTTTCACTATATACTCCTGAGCTAAATCAAGATTATTCTCGACTTCGTAATATAATCCCAAGTAAAGATGACTGTAGAAATTTCCTTTTATTCCTTCTGATTGACCAACGGTTAAAACATCATCTGGTGTACAATTCCCAGAATAAAAATCATATACGCACTGCATAATACGTCGAGGATCATTTTTTACAGTTAGTAAAGAATTACGTGCCTCTTCAACACCTAATGAACGAGCTATGCAGAGATATCGCCATACTGTTTCTTCTACATCTTGAGCATTCACAGTCAAATCTATTTCAAATTGTTCAGCGCCCTCAGCAAATCTTTCTGCATAATAGTACGATAATCCCCGTTGCCAAAGGTAAGGTTTGATACGGTCATCCAATTGCTCCGCCATGTCAAAATCTTGAATAGATTCATCAATCTTGGCTAGTTGAAAGTTAACCATGCCTCGGCGAATGTAAGCATTGGGATTTTTCGGCTGATTGCGAATGGTTTCGTTCCAGCGCTGGAGTTGATTTTCCAGAGAATTTGAAAAAAACATGAGTTTGATCAGCTATTGAATTGGAATCAGATGCGGTAAATGGTTTAAGGATTGCGATCGCCTACATTACTATAAAAAGCGATCGCATTGGGCACTTACAAGATAAACTCTTAAACTGATACCTTGAAAATAAAAAATCCGCAGAATTACAAATGAGCGATGGCTACGGCGGGCTATGTCTACGCTGGACACTGACAGGAAAGAAAGCACTGATTACAGGTGCTACCAAAGGGATTGGACTAGCTGTTGCCAATGAGTTTTTAGCTCTAGGTGCAGAAGTGACAATTGTGGCACGGAATTCTCAAGATGTTGAACAACAACTAATTATCTGGCAACAATCAGGCTTACCCGCCTATGGGATTACCGCAGATGTTGCAACCCCTGATGGGCGACAAGCTATTTTTGAGCAGATTAGCAAAACCTGGGATAAATTAGACATCCTGGTGAATAATGTGGGAACCAATATTAGCAAAAAATTAGTAGACTACACGGCTGCTGAATATGAGTTCATCATCCAGACAAACCAGATATCAATTTTTGAGATGTGCCGTCTGTTTTACCCTCTGCTGCAAAATGGGGAAAATAGCAGCATTGTAAATATAAGTTCGGTGGCAGGTTTAGTCTCGAACCGTACAGGCGCTCCTTATGGTATGACTAAAGCGGCTATAAATCAATTGACGCGATCGCTATCAGTTGAATGGGCTTCCGATCATATTAGGGTAAATACCGTAGCACCTTGGGCTATTCGCACGCCTCTAACCGAGTCTGTACTCGATAATCAAGATTTTCTCAAATTAGTTCTATCACAAACACCTATGGGAAGGGTTGGTCAACCAGAAGAAGTAGCGGGTTTAGTTGCATTTCTTTGTATGCCTGCGGCATCTTTCATTACTGGACAATGTATCACCGTCGATGGTGGATTTTTGGCTTTCGGTTTTTAAGTCTCAAAGCGAGATTTATCCACGAGGTAGAAGAAACTACTTGCAAAATTCAGTATTCTAGAATCGCTGTCTTAACAAATCAGGAAAAACGCCCGTGGTTCCAATTAGCGATAATAATCCGACCAAAATCACACCTTATGTTACTTATGGACTGATTGCTGCCAACGTCCTCGCTTTTCTTTATGAAGCAAGTCTTCCCCCCCAAGCATTAAATGGGTTTTTACACCTTGCGGCTGTAGTTCCACGAGAACTCAGTTTAAGCTTTGCTGGTATTTCTGTACATCAACCAGTGCCAGAGTGGGCAACTTTGATTACTTCACAATTTTTGCATGGGGGATTGTTGCACTTAGGTGGCAATATGTTGTTTCTCTGGATTTTTGGTAACAACGTTGAAGATAAGTTAGGTCATGCCAAATATTTGCTCTTTTATTTATCTTGCGGTATTTTGGCATCCTTAACTCAGTGGTTCTTCGCTCAAGATTCTAGCATTCCTTCTTTGGGTGCGAGTGGTGCGATCGCAGGCGTCATGGGTGCATACATTCTCCGCTTTCCGAATGCTGAAGTTCTTGGCGTTGTACCTTTAGGATTTTTCTTTCCGACTTTCCGCGTTCCCGCATATTTCTTTTTAGGATTCTGGTTTCTCGAACAAGCCTTTTACGGACTTGCTAGTTTTGAAACACGTACCAACATCGGCATGGAAAGCGGCGGTATTGCCTACTGGGCCCATGCAGGCGGATTTATCTTTGGGGCAATTCTCGGCCCCCTGTTGGGTTTATTTAGCGATAAATCTCTGGAAGAATCTTGGTATAAGTAACTCTTCATGTTATTACCGCGCCCCTCAATCATACTGATTAATTTAATAGGTGAAATTGCCTAGCCTTCGCAACTACTAGCCTTACAAGCTATATTGCAGTTAGTCAATAATTTAGGAAAAACACCTGTGTTTCCCCTCTACGACGAAAATCCGACGCGAATCACCCCGTATTTCACCTACGGGTTAATTGGCATGAATATTTTAGTTTTCCTTCACGAGGTGAGCCTGTCAAATGCACAATTGAGTCAGTTTTTCAATCAATATGCAGTAGTACCTCAAGAACTAACCACTAATTTGGGTGAAGAATGGATAACGTTATTTACGTCGCAATTTTTACACGGTGGTTGGTGGCACTTAATCTCAAATATGGTGTTTCTCTGGGTTTTTGGCAACAATATTGAAGATCGATTGGGTCATTTAAAATATCTGATTTTTTATTTGGCGTGTGGTGCTTTAGCTGCCTTGTGCCAATGGTTTATTGGCATGAATTCTGAGATTCCTTCCTTGGGGGCAAGTGGTGCAATTGCTGGGGTTTTGGGTGCGTACATTATCCGCTTTCCCCATGCTAAAGTCATGACCTTAATATTTTTGGGGATTTTCATCACCACAATCAGAGTTCCAGCACTAGTAATCATTGGACTTTTTGTTGTGCAAAATGTAATATCTGGTCTTGCTACTCTGCAAACAGCGGCTAATATGGCTGTGCAAACTGGTGGAGTTGCCTACTGGGCCCACATCGGTGGTTTTGTTTTTGGAGTAATTCTCGCTCCCCTATTTGGCTTGTTTAGGCGCGACTAAAATATAGCATTTCCTAAAACTCTAATGCCTATCAAACCTCTGCGTATCCTCTGCGCTAACTTTTGCGTCCCTCTGCGTTAAAATCTCCATATTTGGAAACTATTAGTTTTTGTTGGCACTCGCTGAAACTTCTTCAGATTCTTCCACTTCAGATGTAAATGTTGATGATGTTGATGATGGTGCAGCTTGTTCAGGTGCAGAAACGATGATATCAGCACCATTAATAATTGCTCCCAATAACCCTAGTTCAGCTTCCACTAATTGATCAATAGCCTCACCTAGCATGTTTTCTTGTGTATAGTGTGGTCGCGCCACTAGTACGATCCCATCGCTGTAGGGTTGGATTAATAAAGGGTCATTAGATATGCTGAGAGGACTAGTATCTAAAATTACTAAATCGAAACGTTCGCGCACATCCTCCATCAGCCGCCGCATTTCGCTAGATTCAAGGATAGCAGCGGATTGCCGTACAGGGCCGGGGCTGGGGACAATGTATAAATTTTCTACATCAGGCACTAAACGAATACATTCACTCAAGTTAGCGTAATAACGGAGGGGTTCAATAGTGGCTTCAGGATCAGGAATTACATTCAGGGATGTACAACGGGAAGGCGATCGCAAATCTGTTTCGATAATTAAGGTTCTTTTACCAGCGCGGGCTGAAGCTACACCCAAGTTATATGCACTTGTTGTTTTACCCTCTAGGCTACTGGTGCTAGTAACCAATACCACCTTTAAGTTTTTACCACCAATCCGGCGCAGATTACTACGGAATTTCTCATAAAATTCTAAATAAGGAGAATCTTGGGAAAATAACACCGGCACAGCATCTTGATCCAAATCATCAACTGGCATTAAAGGCAATTCTCCCAACACTGCCACTTCCCGTTGCTTGAGACTCTGGCGAATATCCTCTCTGGTTTTGAAAGTCCCTTCCAGCGCTCCCAACAAAAATATCACCCCGCCACCAATCACCAGACCCAAGAAACCACCCACAGCAAGGGTAATAGGCACACTCTTCGGAGGTTTGAGATCGACAGTAACTGTGGGGCGTCTGGCAATACTGAGGCTGCTGGTAGTTTCTGCCTCTGCGGTTTTAGCATCGGTTAATTTCACCTGCATTTGGTCATAGATAGCTTTTTTGAGCGCAACTTCCTGTTCTAAACGCGATCGCTCTAATTGCTTATTGGGTATCAGAGAATACTCTTGCCGTAGTCGCGCTTCTTGTTGGATTTCTTGAGTTAGTTGTTGTTGTAGCGTCTCTCGCTGGGTTTGCAAAGACACCATTTGGTTTGCTAATTGCTGGCGGGCTGGATCTAAGCTGCTTTGGGTGCGAATACCTGCAACACTACCCTGAAGCGGAGCGGCCGTACCATCACCACCTAATACCTCAGAGGCACGTTGTTGCAGCAATTCTTCCGCAGCTTGTTTCTGACGCAGCAACTGAACCATCGTTGGGTGTTCCGGTCGCAAATCTTTTCTGAGCACGGCGATTTGTGACTCACTTTGATAAATTTGCGCTCGCAAGTTACCAATTATGGGATCAGCACTCAAAGCAGAAGAAATATAAGCCTGTCCGACTGTTAAGCCTAACTTATTTTGTAAACTACGAAGTTGCCCATCAACCCCAGAAATAGTTAATTGAATTTGCCGCTGGAGATTTTGGCTGGCAGTAATAGCGCTTAACAAGCTGCCATTTTCCGCTGCTAATATTGCTGTGCGCTCTATGCGATCGTACTGTTCCAACTTCTGTTCAGCAACTTGCAGTTCCCGTTTAGTTTGTGGTGTGCGATCGTTAATCTTTTCAATAATTGCTTGTAATCGCCCAGTATTGATATCACTGCTCAACTTGACCATTGCTTGCATCAATTCCGTCAAGACCTGGATAGCTCGTTTGGCATCACCATCGACATATTTCAATTCCAAGATACTAGATTCTAATTCTCCACTCCTAGGATTTTTTTTAGGTACAGAAAGGACAATACTGGCACCGAGCTTTTGCGGTTTGACACCAACTTTTTCTGCCACTGCTGCAATTATTTGGTTTGAGAGTAAAACTTCCTCATTCAGTTCTTTTCCTTGCTGTTGGATTTCACTACCAGTTGCAGAGAAAGAAACTGGTGGGCCACTATAAGTAAGTGCAGCAGATGCTATATAGCTAGTAGGTGGCTCTGGTTGCATAGCCACCACAGTTGACCCTGCTACAACTAAAGCAAAACTAGCTAGTCCAATCCACTTGTACTTATCAAAAGCAATAAGATAGCGCTTAACAATTGGTGGGGTCATGGCAGGGGCATATAGAATCAGTAATCAGTTGTCAGGTATTTTAGTTATCAGCAGTCAATTTTTATTTGTTATTTTTTCACCATTATCTCCTCCATCTCTCTCACCCCAAATTCTCTGTCCATCTAGCAACAATCAGCAAAAAAGTGAGACTCACTAATTTGAACCACCACCACCGAAGTTGTCAAAAAATCGGAGAAAGGATTGAACATTAAAGAAAGGTTGGGTAATGGTAGTCAGGAAATTAGTAATTCTACCGATGAGGTTCCGACCAACAACAAGAACATCATTATCTTGAAGCGCTACATTTTGGGACGCATCACCGCCCAAAGCTTTTTTAGCATCAAGTTTCTGAGTAACAGCTTTACCTCGTTCAGGATCAAAGCGAACCAGAGCGATATCTCGGAGGTTAGCAGTGTCCAGATTTACTCCTCCCAAAGCATCTACAAATGTACTGCCGTTAGGCAGCGCTTGAATGGAAATACCTCCCGCAGCATAGTTTAAAACCCTGACTCTAATCTGTGGGACAGCCAAGGATGAACGTGCTACCAAATTCCGGTCATAACCGTCATCATTACCAACTTCACGACGGGGTACGAGTATTGCATCTCCGTCTTGTAAGCGTAAATTAGGGATTGAACCACCATTTTGCAGTGCTGCATATAAGTCAATAGTTTGTGAAATTACAGAACCATCCATTAACTTCCGACGTATTTGCACTTGTCGCAGGTCTGCATTCAACGTTGAACCACCAGATATTAGCAAAGCATCAGCAACACGGGGTGTTGTTGAATTAATCGGATAAATTCCTGGTCTAAATATTTCCCCGCTAATGGTAACTTGAACTGGTCGCGTCCCTGCCAAGGATACTACCACGATTGGATCTGGGAAAATGCGACTCAAGCCCAAGCGAATTTTTTCTTGAGCTTCTTCCAAGGTTAAACCCTGTAATGATACCGTTCCCACTTGCGGCACTACAATGTTGCCTTCTGGACTAATTACAGCTTGAAAACCGAAGTCTTGACGCTGCGTTGCTAAAGCTAAAACTATTACTGGATCAACCACATAACGATTTAAACCCAAGCGAATTTTTTCTTGAGCTTCTTGCAAAGTTAAACCTTGTAAGAAAACTGTTCCCAGTAATGGCACCACAATATTACCTTCTGGGTTGATTAAAGCTTGAAAGCTCAAATCTGGAAAGCGCTGAACCGAAACGCTAATTCCATCTCCTATCCCTAAGCGGTATGGGCCAGGAGGACGCTGAAGCACAACGCCAATTATATCTCCTGGGCCCAAGAGGTAGCGGCTAAGTTGGGGAGAAATTTCGTCATTTGCACCTGGAGGTACAAACTCAGTACCTGGAACAGGCGAGGGGGGTTGCCTTGGTGATTGTCCTTGAGGTGGAAAGGGCTGGGCAACAACAAGTTGGATAGGTGTTGTTAAGAAAACTCCTACTTGAAGACTGACACAACACAAGGCGCTGAATCCACGCATATAATAACTGGCATCTATAAACATCGGTGCAGAAAATACTGATATAGAAATTAGTCGCGCCGAGTGGTTATCTTACTCTAAAAATGTCCTAAATGTCTCTTTTATCTACAAGTATTTACTAAGAGAAAGAGAATAATTTTACTAAATTTATTTTCTAACTTCATATTGTTAACATCTTTTAGCTGAGTTTTAGGGTGAACGTAATTATAGAGATACTTTTGATAAAGTTTTGCACAAAGGCATGGATAACGGACTCTACAAAGGGCCTGCCATCAATGCAGCTTGTACTGTTTCCCCAATTGACTGGGCTAAAGACCAAGATGTTTCTACCTCCCCTAAAGGTTCCATTGGAATTAGAATGCTCACACCCACCCAAGGAATGCGTTGCTGACGCCACTGTGCCAATTGATCTGCCAAGAACCAGTGGAAAGGTGATGGATTTCCGCCATCTGGCATAGCGTACCATTGCAAGACAGCGAAGGTTTGCTGTGGTGTGTAGGCACGAAAAAACCTAGCTTTTACTTGAGTTTTGACATTAGATGCCAACTTTGCAGGTGGTTTCACAGTAAATTCAGCAGAACGAGATTGAGCTACATCCCACTTTCCCCAGCGTGATCTTCCCCAGCCGTTAACATCTGTCCATTCCACCTCTGGTTGATCCATAGGCCCATTTTGGGGCAATAAAAGCAGGATTGCCTGGGATTCGGAACCTTCTTTTTTGATTACCTGCAAAGACCATTTATGTTCGCCAATTTGCTGTTCTGCTTGTTCAGTAGTTTGCCAAGCAGGAAGGGCTAACCCAGTCTTGCGGATCTGTCTTAACTCGTTGAGGGTAGTAACAGGGGGCGGCTGTTTCCATTGCCACTGTCCTGTCAGGTATCCGGGAACCCCTCCCATTGCCAGCAGCACTAGCAATAACAAAAGTGCTGCTACTTGACTCAATTGGTTTTCCTTAAAAAACTTGGAGAAGGAAGTCATCAGTAAAATTTGCAATACTTAGGCAAAATTTTACTTTATAAAATAACATTGTGAGTTCAGTAATATTTAGGACTTATGGGGAGCAGGGAATGGGGAGATGAGGGGGCAGGGGGAGAAGAACCAATGCCCCATTCCCCATATCCAGATTCTAACTTTCTGCTTCTTGCTGAGTTTCTAGAGATGCTGAAAAATAGCTATTAATCCAATTCAGTAAGGGCACTAATGACACCAGCATACAAGCAGAGTAGAGATCACCGCCCCAACCGTCATGCAGCCATTTAAAAGCTCCTTCTTGACCTGTGCCATGAAAGAAAGTTAGTAAAGTATTACGAATAATATTGGCTGTAGTACTAACGATCGCAGCAACAGATAAAAACGATATAGTTGTGCGCCGTGAAGACAAAGCATCTGTCCAGTACAGCAGCATTAAGCCGACATAGAGAGTTGTAAACAACATTTTTAGCCCCGCACAATAGGGGGCAACTTCCACAATCCGTCCTCCCACGTAAAGATTTATTTCATCTACGGTTACTTCCATACCAAATTGATTCAGTATGAAGCCTGCTGTGCCAGCGATGAAGCTTTGGAGAGGCAAGGTATAGGGAGCAATGAGATAGGGCAATGCTGTTGGGGTTGCCAAAAATACTAATAGTAGGGGGAATCCTTGCGATCGCAAACCTGATATTCCCTTAAACCACAAGCATAATCCCACCAATATAACGGGCAAGGAAAGGTTAACCCACTCTGTAACACCGCTAAGATAAAAAACTGCCCCTAATAATAAGAAAACAGCGCCCAAAGGATGGATGGTATCTGGCAAACGTTTCCACTTTTTCCGGTTCATCCAGCCCAGATAAGCCGCAAATGGTAGACCAATAATCCCGTGGCTGAAATATTCGTGTTCTGTACTAATATTTTTGTGCAGCCAACCATCCAACCAGTGTAGCAATATAGGAGCATAAAGCAGCAGCAAAACGCCTAATACGGCTAAATTTAACAAGCCTGATGCGTTTATGTTTTTAACCTGTTGCCGGAGTGCCATGATTTTAAGTAATTCAAAAACTTTGGTTATTGGTCATTGGTCATTTGTCATTAGAAAAAGGACAAAGAGCAAATGAGACGTACATTAGGCATGAATTCACTTCAGGCTACCACGCTGCTAAGGTCAGCAGGAGAAGGTTCATCTGCCTGAGAAATTGTTGAGACTGCATGAGCGATCGCTGCTACAACTTCTTTAACTTGGCTACTACTTAAACCAGGATACATCGGTAATGATAATATTTGCTTTGACAACTTCTCTGCTTGGGGAAAATCGCCCAGTTGATAGCCTAAGTTGGTGAATGCTGGCTGGAGATGACAAGGAATCGGGTAATGAATGCCAGTTTGAATTCCCGCCGCTGTGAGTTTTTCCTGGAGTTGCTGGCGTTCTATTGGGCAAGAATCATCAACTTTAATGACATAAAGATGATAAACGTGTCCTGTATCACTTTGGTTTTCCATAGGGATAATGCCAGCAGATGCCAAGGGTGCTAGTTCGTTATCATACTGCTGGGCAATAGTCAGGCGATCGCGATTCCATTGTGGCAAATATGGTAATTTCTGGAGCAAAACTGCTGCTTGTAAAGTATCCAAGCGGCTATTTGTACCTGGTTCAGTATGAAAATACTTTTGCGATGCACCATAATTTCGCAAACGCACCATCTTCTGGGCTACATCTGAATCTCGTGTCAGCAGCATTCCCCCATCCCCAAATGCGCCCAAATTTTTGCTGGGATAGAAACTAAAAGCTGCTGCTATTCCTACTGAACCAGCGTGATATCCGTCTCTTTGGGCGAGGTGTGCTTGGGCTGCATCTTCAAAAACTAATAGTCTGTAGGTATCGGCAAAGTTCACTAGTTCGCATGGTGATACCATCTGACCATAGAGATGTACAGGAATGATTGCTTTAGTCTGAGGCGTAATTGCCTTTGCTGCGGCTTTTAAGTCAATTAAAGCTGTTTGGGGATCGCAATCTACCAGAATTGGCTTGGCACCAGCGCGGATCACCCCAATCAACGTTGCGACAAAAGTATTTGCGGGTAAAATCACTTCATCGCCAGCACCAATATTACACGCTTGCAATCCGAGAGCGATCGCATCTGTTCCTGATGCAACACCAACTCCATATTCTGCCCCAGACACTCTTGCAAATGCGGCTTCAAAATCTGAGAGTGCTTGTCCTAAAATAAAATCTCCCTGTTCCAATACGGATTGGATTGCATCTTGCAATTGGGTTTGAATTGGTTCGTGTTGTAATTTCAGGTCTACAAAAGGAACTCTAATAGTCATTTTATTCATTACCAGTTGTCCTTAAAAATATTTTCTCGTATGCAAAAAATAGAAAAGCCAGCACAATTTTCGGCGTGAAATTGTAATAGGTTTAATCTATTGGATGGAGACTTATATCAACTATCGAGTACGTTATGGGTAATTCAAAACCATAGCTTGTTCAGTTGATCGTCTGAAGTTGCCATCAGACTTCTTTGCAGCCGCCACTCCGACTTCTTTCAAAACTCAAAAAGCTGATAAAATAAGCTTTTAACTAATTTTGTAGCTTGCTTACTCGTAGGGATATGGTTGCTCTATTTATGTCATCCTTTACTAGGATTGTCAGCCCTGGGTGCTAGCTGTCATCAGTAAAACTTGCTACAAATAATCACACTAATATAGCAGTCTTTTTAAGTAAATTTACCTTTAATATACCAATAAAAATTTTCTCTTATATACATAAAGAATGACAGTCCCTTTGTATTCTATCCTTAGCATTAGGTTACCCTGGCTGAATCCAAATCTAACGCAGTCTGATTGCAAAATCTCAAGCAATAAAGACTACACCAGTGGTAAATAAAGAACATTCAGCACCAGTAAATAGTAACTGGTGGATACCACGTTGTCGGCTTAATGGAAGGAATAAAAAATTTTTGCCCCAAATTTGTTTGTCAGAGGCAAAATTAGGGAATGCTTAAAAATAGCAATTGATAACCCAGTAATAGGGCTTATATCAATTACAGTATCGAGAAATTATTAAGGTAGCAGTGGCAATGATAGAGCCTGAAAACAAATTATTTGCCCTAAAGGATGGTTGGGATTCTCATGAATCAAGAGAACAACAACGCCTCAAAGCTTTGTCAGATTTAGGTTTGCGGCAACCAGAAACGATTCCAGTTTTTGAAGAAGCCACACAGACTGCTGCCCACTTTTTGGAAGCACCAATTTCCATATTGGGATTTGTGGATCAAGAACGCCATTGGTTCAAGTCGGCGGTGGGCTTATCTAGGCTGGGATTAATGAATCATTTGGCACAAAGCCGCCAACTGTCACGCCGGGAATCCTTCTGCACTCAGGTAGTAGATAGCTATCAAATATTTGTAATTAATGATACACATAAAATTACAGATCCCGTACTTGCTAGCAGCAAGTTGGTGCAAGATTATGGTATTCGTGCTTACTTAGGAGCGCCACTTATTGATGCTGAGGGACATTGTTTGGGTGCATTGGCGGTGATGGATTTAGTACCGCGCAACTTTACAACCCGAGACATTGAGTTTTTACAAATCATAGCTCGTTGGAGCATGAGTGAATTTGAACGTAACCGACTTTTGCAAGGAAAACTCGAATCAAGCACTCCTAAGAATGCTTCTATATTTTCACTCAATGACGAACGTAACACAGAAATTAAAATCACCGCACCCACTAAAGATAACGACTCTGTTTCTACCAAGCAACTGAAACTAGAACTTTTGGGTCAGCTAACTCAGGAGTTACGCACGCCCTTAACATCTGTACTTGGTATGGCTAGTGTTTTAGGACGTGAGATATATGGGCCTTTGACGACTAAGCAGAGAGAATATTTAGAAATTATCCAACACAGTGGTCGGTACTTACTTTCCCTAGTAAACGAAATTACCGAACTAGGAGCTATGGATGAAAACTCAACTGTGCTAAATCTAGCTCCTGTGGATATCGAAATGCTATGCCAACAAGCTATCAATACCCTAGAAGAAGTAGCGAATCGCCGCGAGCAAGATATTCGCTTGTCTATAGAACCGGGACGCAATCGCATTTGGCCTTTAGATAAAGACAAGGTGCGGCAAATGCTGTATCACCTGGTTTTCAGTGTGATTCAACTTGCGGCTACAGGTAGCATTGTTCGCATTCATGTTTCTTACAAAGAAGATGCGCTCAACATTACTATTTGGGTTTCCCATCCCTGGCTAGGGGACGGCATAACTGAGGTTGATCCTTACTTCCGTCTCAATTCTTTGTCACTGCTGGAACTGACAGGTGAGGTAGCAACTTACAATACTCATGCAGAAAACCAGGAGCAACTAGATAATTTATCAGTGGCAGTAGACAATTCAAAAAAATTGAGTGATCCCCACTCAAATTTCTTTGCTAGTAGTTCAGGTATAAATTTAGCTAAATCACATGGAAGTCTTTCTCGTGAAAGCTTGGGTCTATTATTAAGTTGTCAACTGGCAGAATTGCATGGTGGACACATTTTGATTCAAGGTTCACCAGAATCAGGATATCGTTATGTGCTTTCTTTGCCACTGCAACTGGCAACTCCTTCACAAGCAATTAGCGATGTCTAATCTTGGGGATTGGGGATTGAGGATTGGAGACTGGGAAAGACGTATTTTCTATAGGAGTCCGCTTTGATTTTTGAATTTACTTGCGTCGTGCGGGAAGCGCAGCGCAAGCGCGATAGGCAGACAATAAGCAAACGGTGTTTTTTCAAAAATCAAATATGAGTCCTATATCTATATTTCATTAAATGCGAATTCTCTGCGTGCTTTTGCGCTTACCTATACGTTTAATTTTCAACCCTCAATTCGCCATGATTTTACGTAAAGCTGTACTAAGTACATGAAAGCCTATCTTAACTTTGTATTAGCTGATGGCTAGGAATAAGAGCGCCATCATGCGATGTGCAATCTCCGTTATTACCTTTTTATAGCTATAAGCATTATGATCAATTCCAAGTTCTGCGTCGGCAGGCTAATTGATCTCAATGTTTTTTATGAATTTAGTCTGGCAACGATTTACTTTATCATCTTTACCGCTCAAAGAATATCTTGCTACCAGTTACGTACACCGCTCTCTGGTGGGACTGTTGAGTTCTTGGCGGCAAACCAGCATCTTGCTCCAGTGGGGAGATGCGATCGCAGCGGCTTTACTCAGCTTAATATATGCCCTTGCACCTTTTGCTTCGAGTACATTGGTGGGTTTGTTACTGGTAGCTTGTGCAGGATTTTGGCTGCTGTTGACTTTATCTGATGAAGTAATACCGGCAAATGTCTCGTCAGTCACTCCCATTCACCTGCTGGTATTGCTCTACTGGGGAGTTGCCGCAATTGCAACAGCATTATCACCAGTGAAAAAAGCGGCACTTAGTGATTTGGCAACATTGACCTTGTATTTGCTACTATTTACCCTTTGTGCCAGGGTATTAAGGTCGCCTCGGCTCCGCTCTTGGATTATCATCCTTTACCTGCACGTATCGTTAATTGTCAGTGTATATGGGTTGCGGCAATGGTTTTTTGGAGCCACAGCACTAGCAACTTGGGTTGACCCAGAATCTCCTCTATCTAAGACTACAAGGGTCTACAGTTATTTAGGCAATCCCAACTTATTGGCTGGATACCTCTTACCAGCAGTAATTTTTAGCTTAGTGGCAATTTTTGCATGGCAAAGCTGGTTCAAAAAATCTCTCGCATTAACAATGTTCATTGTTAATACTGCCTGCCTGATCCTCACTTTTAGTCGTGGTGGTTGGATTGGACTAGTAGTAGCAATTTTAGCTGTGATGCCATTGCTAGTTTATTGGAAAAGCTTAGAAATGCCTCCTTTTTGGCGTACTTGGTCGCTGCCGATTGTCTTAGGAGGTTTGATCGGGGTATTAGTGCTAGCAGTGATATTTATACCTGCATTCAACCAGCGAGTCTTCAGTATTTTTGCTGACCGCAAAGATAGCAGTAATAATTTTCGCCTAAATGTGTGGGATGCTGTCTTTGAGATGATTCGCGATCGCCCGATTTTCGGCATTGGCCCCGGACACAACTCTTTTAATAAAGTTTATCCCCTCTACCAACGTCCTCGTTACACTGCTCTGAGTGCCTATTCGATTTTCTTTGAGGTGGCTGTAGAAACTGGCTTTGTTGGTTTAGGCTGCTTTCTCTGGCTAATAATTGTCACATTTAATACGGCATTTCTCCAAATCCGACGACTGCGACAATTTAGAAGTGTAGAGGGATTTTGGTTAATTGGAGCGATCGCTACTTTGTTGGGTATGCTAGCTCACGGCACTGTAGATACTGTCTGGTATCGTCCTGAAGTCAATACCCTCTGGTGGCTCATCGTTGCCTTAATTGCTAGCTACTGGACACCTTTAGCTCAAAACCAGACAAATTCATCTCACTCAGAACCAACGGTAAACTAACATTAGTAAATTGTCAGTTGTTTTCCTGATCACAACTGACAACTCACATTTTTGAATTTTGTAGGCAGATAGCAACTTGCCAAAGGTTATTTTGAGTTGCTTGCACCAATTTTAAAAATTATTCCGAGAGATAGATTCACAAAATCCAGATGCAATAGAGAATTGCCAATCCAAAATCTAAAATCCAAAATGCTATTAGTCTCTATAGGTAGTGGCACTTGGCGCATTAGGGTCGCGATAAGCGGTTGGTTCGTTATCGCGCTTTTTGCCAGCTAAACCAGCTAGACCGAATAGACCAATTAATCCTAGCCAACCCCAATCAAAATCGTTGCGATCAGAAGTTGTCGTTGTTGGAGCAGTATTGACTCCGGGATCATTAGTTGTTTGAGCTTGTGCAGATAGAGTTAAGGGTAAAATTCCCATACTCAAGGTGAGAACGCCAGCGCCAACAGCTTTAATGAAATTACTTTTCATAAGTTGTGAAAATTCCTGATGCCATCCGAAGTTACTCACAACTGTATCGAGTTCCAACCTTAACAAAATCAATCTGTGGCTATAAACTCAGCATTTTCACAACTAACGCTATGGATAGACAACATACTTTGACAGCAATCTATTTCTCCCTCTGGTGTGGTAGTTTGTTTACACTAACCGTTAATAGCTTTTCATTGCCCGTTGAATGTCACGCTGGTCTTGGCGTCGTTTCAAGTCTTCTCGCTTATCGTGGAGCTTTTTACCTTTGCCAAGGGCTATACTCACTTTTACCCAGCCTCGTTTGAGATACATTTTCAAAGGGATTAAAGTTAAACCCTGCTGTTCTACTTTGCCAATTAGCTTACGGAGTTCTTGCCGATGCAAGAGTAGCTTGCGTGTACGCCGTGGCTCATGATTGAAATACTGTCCACTAGCGTTGTAAGGCGAGATATGAATATTGATCAACCATGCTTCGCCATTGCGAAGTAAAGCATAGCCATCTTGAAGATTGACTTTACCCGCACGAATCGACTTCACCTCGGTTCCTGTCAACTCAATTCCAGCTTCGTAAGTTTCTAGAATTTCATACAAATAACGGGCTTGGCGGTTGTCGCTAATAACTTTGTAACCGTCGTTCTTGTCGCTCATTGATAATTTTGTGTGCTTTAAATGTACCTAAAAAGTTATTTGGATTGGCTTGTGAATTATAGGGTGTATCTTAGAACCGCTATAAATTATGAACTGTATATCACTAATTTAGCTTTTCTAAGTTCACAATTAAGAGTTTTTTGGCAATATTGATTAAGTTAATAATTTATACTATGATAAGCATTTACTATGCCTTATTGATGAGTTGTTACAAATTACAAAGCTCTCTATGCCTCTCAAGCAGAGGGAGTCAAAGGTGAGTTACACTTCGCTAACTCATCCTAAAGATTTAAGATTTTCTTTATAAATAAACCCTGAAGGCAGTCATTAGTTGGTAATCCTGTCATAGTATGAAACATAAGAACACTATTATTATCTGTGTTCACTGATGGAGCACGTAGAAGCAAATTTCTGAGTTAAAAAAATGCTAGGGGTGTACTATCCATGCCCTTGACAATCCTTGTAGTGGATGATGATTTGGGCACTCGTCTGTCTGTTAGCGACTATCTTGAACTGTCTGGCTACTCGGTGATCACGGCTAATGACGGTCGAGAGGCTTTAGTTATGGTAGATGACTATCATCCTGATTTGATTGTCACGGATATCGTCATGCCACAGATGAATGGCTATGAACTGGTGCGCCGGGTGCGTCAACAGCCAGTGTTTCGTTTATTGCCTGTAATTTTATTAACGGCACGCACTAAGACTCAGGAAAGAATTATGGGCTACCAGTCAGGATGCGATTTATATTTACCCAAGCCTTTTGAACTGGAAGAGTTAGCAGCAGCAATTCGCAATCTTTTGGAGCGATCGCAAATCATTCAATCAGAGTATCGCTTTTCTCATAAAGAGAGTTTGGGCATTTCCGCCTCAACAAAAGCGGCGGATGCCCATAATTCTCTGTCCACTCAAATTCAGAAATCCCATCTGCACTCATCTCTAACTCATCGAGAACAGGAAGTCCTAGAGTTATTGACTCATGGTCTTTCTAATGCCGAAATGGGTCATCAGCTACACCTGAGTCCTCGAACTGTGGAAAAGTACGTCAGCAGTTTATTGAGAAAAACCTCAACCAGCAACCGAGCGGAATTAGTGCGTTTTGCGATGAAGCATGGTTTGGTGGAATAAAAAGTTAGGAGTTAAAAGTGAGGAATGAGGAATTAAAACTCCTAACTCCTAACTCCTAACTCCTAACTCCTAACCTTTGTGAGCAGACCTTCACAAGCATCAATCAGTAAATCAATAACCTGATTAAATCCCTCTTGACCACCATAATATGGATCTGGAACTTCTTTTAGAGTGTGCCGAGAGCAAAACTCGCACATCAAACGCACTTTATGTTGATATTGCTCAGTTTGATCAAGAGTGAGGATGTTCTCATAATTTTCTTGATCCATCGCCAAAATCAAATCAAAGTCTTGAAAATCTGACTTTTGAAACTGGCGTGCTCGACCACGCAGTTGAATTCCCAACTTTGTAGCAGCCGCAGCACTCATGCGTCTGTCAGGTGGGCTACCAATGTGATAACTAGATGTACCAGCAGAGTCACAGAGGATATCTTCGCTCAAGCCAGCCTGCTCAATTAGATGATTCATGATGTTTTCTGCCGATGGTGATCGGCAGATGTTACCTAAGCAGACAAACAGCAACTTGTAAGGCATAGATATTATTTGTCCTTTGTCAATAGTCATTAGTCCTTTGTCGAATGACTATTGACAAAGGACTAATGACCAATAGACTAAAATCCAGGTAACTCCAACCCACTGGTTAATTCTTCCATACGTTCCCGCATGGTTGCTGTGGACTTGTTGTAGGCTTCTTTCATTGCCACTGTCACGAGATCGGAAAGTACTTCTGCACCTTCCCCTAAAGCATCTGGAGAAATTTCTACCCGCTTGGGTTCTTGGTTTCCACTGACAATTACCTTCACTAGACCACCGCCAGATTCTCCCAGAATCTCCATTTGCTCCAATTCTTCTTGGAGTCGCTTTGCGCCTTCTTGAACTTGCTGTGCTTTCTTAAAAGCTTCGGCCAGTTCCTTCATTTTTCCTAAGCCAAAGCCAAATCCCTGTCCTTTTCCTGTCATAATTATTTGTACGCGTGTGCGTTGAATAACAAATCAAATTCAATTATAGATGCGGTAAGTAATTTGACTCTTTTTTTACCAATAATTAATGCATCCTGGAATAGGAAGTAGGGAGTAGGGAATAGGGTATCATTTATTTCTCCCTCTGCTCCCTTATCCCCACTGCCCACTCCCAATTCTCTGAATTGAAAGTTTCAACAAGCACCTTGAAACTCTCCGAGCATTTTGACTTCTGGCTCTAAATTAATAGACCAACGTTCTTGTACTTGATGTTGGATGTGGCGAATGAGACAGAAAATATCACTAGCTTTCGCCCCACCTCGGTTAACGATAAAATTAGCATGGAGTAATGCTACTTGTGCTCCACCAATTTGGTAGCCTTTCAGACCAGTTTGTTCAATTAACCAGCCAGCACTATAAGGTTTAGGATTGCGGAACACACTACCACAACTGGGGAAGTTGTATGGTTGGGTGCTTAACCGATGCTTTTTGTGTTCTTTGGTGATTGCTACAACTTTTGCTGGGTCTGCACCTGGTGCGAGTTGTAAGGTGGCTTGGGTGACAATGCGATCGCCACCTTGCAATAATGAAGTCCGGTAGCTATAACCTAACTGTTCTGGGGTAAGAGTCTCTAGTGTCCCATCAGGTGAAAGTACCTCGGCACTAACTAACATATCTGCGATACAGCTATTATGTGCCCCTGCGTTCATCACTACGGCACCACCTGCTGTTCCGGGAATACCAACAGCCCACTCCAATCCTTGCCAGCCTAATTCTGCTGCGGCCCATGCCAAGCTGGGAATTGATTCTCCGGCAGCAACGGTTAATTGACCTTTTTCTGGGTCAAAATGGCTGAAGCGGAGATGACGAGTAGCAATGACTAAGCCTGATATACCACCATCGCTGACCAGCAAGTTAGAACCTGCTCCCAGTGTTGTCACCTTTAAATCACGTTCTTTTGCGTATTTAAGACTTGCTTGCAGTGCTTCTAAGTTTCGGGGGGCAACGTACAAATCAGCTGCTCCCCCAACTCTGTAGGAAGTAAATGCTGACAAAGAAGCCTGGGACTTGATCGCACAATCAGTACTGGGTAAGTAAATTACTTCACTGTTCACCGAATTAGCTGTTTGGTGTTTCTTTGTATTCAAAGCAGAAACTGTGCAGACGTTTCCAGCTGCCTGGGAAATGGTCATCTTTACTTTGTTTTGGTAAAAGGTTTTACATTTATTTACCGCAAACATACGGTAATAGAGTTCACAAATGAAACCATTGCTAAAGGGGCACTTTGCTCAGAAATAAAACTTCGCAAAGTCTCCACTTAGGATGTGGCTTTAGCAGGCTCACAAAGTGTCGTAATTACTTCAGGAATCACCTGATTCAAGTTCCCAGCCCCCAAAAACAGTGCCAAATCTCCTGGGCGTAGTGTTTGTAGCAAGTACTCACATACTGAGGGTAAAGTTGGTTGATAAACTACTTGCGAATGCTGTTTAGCAATTTCCGCCGTTAGATGTTCACCACTAATTTGCCCTAAATTGGGTTCACCTGCGCTGTAAATATCAGTCAGTACAACCAAATCAGCATGGGTAAAGGACTCGGCAAATTCTTCTAAAAAGGTCAGTGTCCGGCTATAGCGATGGGGTTGGAAGATAGCAACTACTCTTTGCCCTGGTCTTGCCTGTAAACGTGCTGCGGCGAGAGTAGCCCGAATCTCGCTAGGGTGATGAGCATAATCATCGATGAAGGTAATGCCATTGACTTCACCTCGGAACTCAAAGCGGCGTCTTGCTCCTTCAAAGGTGGCGATACCTTTAGCAATTGCTCCAAATTCTAAGCCCAAAGCGCGACCAACAGCCACCGCTGCTAAGGCATTACTGAGATTGTGCCGACTGAGCAACCGCAACTTCAACACGCCCAAAGCTTTGCCTCTTTCCCAAACTAAAGCTGTGGTGCCATCAGCACGATAATCAATATTAGTGACGGTGTAATCAGCGTCGGTATCTGAATGTAAGCTGTAGGTAATAGTAGGTTGTAAGCGATCGCGCACTGTAGCACAGTCAATGCTACCTATTAACGTTTTACAACCCTTGGCAAATGTCTGGAAGATGTCAATAACTTCTTCTAATGTATCGTAATGGTCAGGATGATCGAGTTCAATATTGGTGATGATGCCAATCTCTGGAGCGTGTTTTACCAAGGAACCATCAGATTCATCTGCTTCGGCTACCAAATATTGGCTTTGTCCCAATCGAGCATTGCCTTCCCAAGCATTGACTTCGCCACCCACTAAAATCGTTGGGTCTAGACCAGCTTCCAGAAGCATATAGCCAATCATGCTACTGGTTGTAGTTTTGCCGTGTGTTCCTGCCACTGCAATACTATGGTAATCGGCAATTAATGCGGCTAACACATCTGAACGATGTAAAACTGGACAGCCTAATTCTAGCGCTGCTTTGTATTCTAAATTATTAGTGTTTATTGCTGTTGAACAAATGACTTGAGGCAGTTTTGACTTAGTATCAGCAGGTAATTGTTCTTGTGAATTTAATACTACTGTATTCGCCAATACCTGAGGGCGAAAGAATTCGAGATTGCTTGCCTCTTGTTTACCAAAAATATGAGCACCGATAGATTCCAACTTGTGCGTAATATGGTTTGGACGAAGATCCGAACCTGATACTGGAAATTGGCGCTTTGCGAGAACGTATGCCAGAGCAGACATACCTATACCACCGATGCCAATGAAATGAAATGGTCTACCACTAAAATCTACAGAATTAGTCATTTATTACTCCTCTTACACCACACCACACCATAATCACAAATGACACGCGTATCATAACAGGAATTTGATTTTTACCGTAACTGCTCCTATATCATGTTTATATTTGATGCCCGAATGACTTTTCCACTCTGGTTTTCTTTGTTCAGAATGATTTTACCTTGGTTGGAGGTTTTTGCTATTTCTGAACTGTTGTTAAGATTATTCTGAAAATTTTGAACGCATCGGGAAAGAAATTCTTGTAATGTCAAATACATATTTTTGGCTATCTTACTGGAATTGGCTACATAATACATTGTTTAGTGAAACTGATTTGAAATTGCATCAAGTCTAGGCGTGAATTGAGTACAATAGTACATTGGTAATGAAACTATTTTTCAATTGCATAAAACCCAGGCATAACTGGATGCAGCAACTCGCAATTTTTGGTGGCACATTTGATCCAATTCATTGGGGACACCTGCTCGTAGCCGAGACAGCTTTGCATCAAGTATCCCTTGAAAAGGTAATTTGGGTGCCATCCCTAAATCCTCCTCACAAAGAAGCAGCTTTGTTTGAGCATCGTGTGCAAATGCTGCAATTAGCTACAAAAGATAACCCAGGGTTTACTGTCTCATTAGTGGAGACAAATCGCTCTGGGACCTCCTATGCCATTAACACCCTGATTGACTTATCTGCTTGTTACCCAAATACTCACTGGTACTGGATTGTGGGCTTGGATACTTTCCAAACCTTACCCCGTTGGTACCGTGGACACGAACTAGCACAAATGTGTGATTGGTTAATCGCACCCCGACTGCTAGGTGGTGAGACTATAACTCAAAGCAAATTAATCTGCAAGCAAGTGGAGCAGCAACTCAGGGAGCAGTTACATACCATTCACTGGCAACTCTTGAATATACCTTTAGTAGGAGTTTCGTCAAGTCTAATTCGCAAATTTTGCCGCGAACGCCAGTCAATTCGTTATTTAGTACCGGAACCGGTCAGATCATATATCACTAACAACAATCTCTACTCGAACAAATCTGAATAAATTATGTGTTTTTTTATTGATCTAACACTTTATGGTTAAAAGTGCCCCCCCCCTTTGCGATATGATTGGGGTCAACGATATCAACATATAAGCATAAATACAGAGGGCAAGACACTGTGATTAGAGTTGCAATCAACGGTTTCGGGCGGATTGGACGTAACTTTGCGCGTTGCTGGGTGGGTAGAGAGAATAGTCAAATCGATCTTGTCGCTATTAATGACACTTCAGACCCTAGAACCAATGCTCACCTGCTCAAGTATGACTCAATGCTAGGGAAGATTAAAGGTGCTGAGATTAGTGCCGATGATAACTCTATCATCGTTAACGGTAAGACCATTAAGTGCGTATCCGATCGCAACCCAGAAAACTTGCCCTGGAAAGATTGGGGAATTGACCTAATTATCGAAGCAACCGGGGTATTTACTAGCAAAGAAGGAGCGCTCAAGCACGTAAATGCTGGAGCCAAGAAAGTCCTGATTACCGCTCCTGGTAAAAACGAGGATGGTACTTTTGTGGTTGGTGTGAATCATCATGACTATGACCACAACAAACACCACATTATCAGTAACGCTAGCTGTACTACCAACTGCTTGGCACCAATCGCCAAGGTGTTGAACGATAAGTTCGGCATCATTAAAGGTACGATGACCACCACCCACAGCTATACAGGTGATCAACGCTTGCTAGACGCTTCTCACCGGGATTTGCGACGGGCGAGGGCAGCAGCGATAAACATTGTACCCACCTCTACTGGTGCAGCAAAAGCAGTGGCACTGGTTATCCCAGACCTCAAAGGCAAACTTAATGGCGTTGCCTTACGCGTACCGACCCCGAACGTCTCAATGGTAGATTTCGTAGTTCAGGTTGAGAAGCGTACTATTACTGAAGAAGTTAACCAAGCTCTCAAGGATGCTGCCGAAGGCCCACTTAAAGGCATTTTGGATTATAGCGAACTAGAATTGGTATCTTCCGATTATCAAGGTAGCGATGCTTCTTCGATTGTCGATTCCAGCTTGACTTTGGTTATGGGCAATGACTTAGTAAAAGTTATGGCGTGGTATGACAACGAGTGGGGTTACAGCCAACGAGTCTTGGATTTGGCAGAATTAGTAGCCGAGAAGTGGCAATAATTTGTCATTTGTCATTGGTCATTTGTCATTAGTCATTGGAAGAATGACAAAAGACAAAGGACTATTGACCAAAATGTTGAAATCCCTGACTAAGATTCAGAACTTGGTCAGGGAATTTTTTTTGTTCGTCGTGCAATAGTACTCTTGATCCGGCTGTAATCTTACCTACGATCGCAGCACCTTCTCCAAGATGTTGCACTAAGGCTGATGCTAATTCTTGTGGTAAGCACAGCACTAATTCAAAGTCTTCGCCACCGTATAGAGCATATTTTAGCGCTTGCTCTGGTGGCAACCAATGGTTAAAAGTTTTTGGTACGGAAATTTGTCTGCGTTCTAAGACAGCGCCAACGCCACTGGCGCGGCAGATTTGAATAATCGCATCTGCCAAACCATCGCTGCTATCCATACCAGCAATGGAGAGTTGGGAGTTAGGAGTTAAGATTTTCCAGAGGATTGGTAAGACATCTAATCGTGGCTGTGGGCGTTGGTGTGCGCGGATTAGAGCCGTCTTTTCTTCGTTATTGAGGTTTTGTCCTAATTCGGGATGCAAGAGGAGTTCTAAGCCAGCGTGGGAGGCTCCATGAACGCCTGTAACGACGATCGCATTTCCAATAACGGCAGCAGAACGGCGGATAATTTGACTAGGGTTAACTTGACCAAAAGCAGTAATTGCCAGAGTAGTTACAGGCGATCGCACGACATCACCCCCGACAATTGGAGTATTGTATTTTTGTAGGCATTCTGTCATTCCCTGGTACAAGCGTTCTACCCAACTAACCCTAAGTTCACTGGGTAGTCCTAACCCGACAGTGATTCCTAATGGAGAAGCACCCATTGCTGCTAAATCTGATAAATTGGCAGCAGCAGCTCGCCAACCAGCATCTTCTGGGGAAGTGGTGAGGTTACTAAAATGCACACCATCAACCAGCACATCTGTAGTCACTACCAAAGATTGCCCTGGTGCAGTCTCAAGAACTGCTGCATCATCGCCGATAATTTCTGGAGGACAAAAGCGCTGTAATCTTTCTAAAAGACCTTGTTCGCCAATGTCTTTTACTTGTTGAGAAGATAACTCACTGTTCACAATCGGTTTTCCGTGTTGCAAAATTACGAAGAAAACTGATGATTTACTTTACTGTTTAAGATAAGGGTATCGTCTAGGAGTCAGTTGGAATGGTAACAACACCAGTAACCAGCATCACATTTGAAGAGTACTTAACCTATGATGATGGTAGCGATTTCCATTATGAACTGGTGGATGGGAAGCTAGAACTAATGAATCCACCTACTATTGAACATTTCCTGATTGTCGATTTTTTGGATACTGCCTTGAAAGCAGAAATCAAACGTTGTAACTCTACTTGGCTTTGTTTTCGGGAAAGCGGGGTGAGAACAGGTAGAAATAAATCTAGGTTGACTGATTTGTGTGTAGTGACACTGGAGCAAGCTAGAGAATTGTTGAATGCTTCAGCAGTATTTGAGTCACCACCGTTACTAATTGTCGAGGTAGTCAGTCCAGAGTCGGTGAAACGGGACTATCGTTATAAACGCTCAGAATATGCGGCGTTAGAGGTTCCTGAATATTGGATTGTAGACCCACTGGCAATAAAAGTTTCAGTGTTACTACTGGAAGATGGATTGTACGAAGAAACAGTTTTTACTGCTAACCAGGAAATTGTATCACGAACTTTTCCAGAATTAAGGATTGTAGTTGATCAAATATTCACCGCCGGGAATCTGAATCAGGGGAGACGCGATTAATCGCGTCTGTACAAGAATTATTCTTCTCCTGCCCCTGTGTCTTCTTATGCAGCTTGCGGCTCAACCAGATTTTCTATTCCCTTAACCACGGTTGCCGATTCAATTTTGTCACCAGCCTTCAGTTTATCCAAAACTTCTCTGCCTTCGGTGAGATAGCCAAAAACGGCATAACGACCATCTAATAGGTTGCGTCCGGCGGGAGTGAGTTCTGGTTCAAACAGAAAGAAGAAAAATTGTGATGAACCACCATTTACTTCACTTTCGGGACGAGCCATTACCACTGCACCAAAGGCAGAAAAAGGCAGAACTGGCATATCAACGTAACGACCAGCTTCTTCTAGAGTAATGCCATAAGTAGGTTCTTTATCGCCCTCAACTAAGACTTCTAAGGGGATGGCGCGATATTTGCCCGTTTTTGGGTCAATGAAACCTACATCTTTTCCAGCAGGATCTCCAGTTTGGAGAAAGTAAGATTCTTCAGAACGGGTAAATTCTAAGCCATTATAAAAACCCCTATTTACCAAATCTACAAAATTACCAGCAGTGACAGGAGCGCTGTAACCATCTACTACGACAGTTAAATCGCCTTTGTTGGTTTTGAATTCTACAGTGGCACGCCCTTTAAGTTGTGGTAGGTTGCTGTACTCAGCAGGCACTTCAAAGGGGAATTGTTTCACCATTGATTCTTCTAGCTGAGTCACGAGATTCAAAAGTTTGCTTCTCTCTTGCAGTATTTGTTCTTTATCTTTGCTGTTCGCCAATTCTTGCAACTTACCCACCCCAGATTTCAACTCGGTAATCCAAGCTTCGGCTTGGGGTTGGCGTTCTTCGGGAACGCTTGTTAAGATTTGGGAAGGTTTATCGAGAATGCGGGATGCTTGGCTGATGTCTTTGGAAATAGCACCCCAACGTCGATTCGCCCGCAGTTGGGCAGAGATGTCCTCTAAACTGGCTTGTAGTTGCCGCACAGGTTTGTTATCTATCGGGAGTGCATACCGCAACAAAGCCTTACCGTCGGTAATTGCATTGCCCGATGGCAGTGCGGCGCTACTGGAGGGAGTCCACCCCGCTGTAGTTATGCCTAAAAATATTGTCACCAGCAGTATTGCTATTAGGCTGTTCTTCAGCCAGGATTTTAATAAGTTAAGCATGGGATAACTCAAATGCAGCATTAAATTGTTGACTGGACGTAACCCATAAATAATCTTCCCACGTTAAGGGCGGAGGATAAATGACAAATACTTCGACTTCGCTCAGTACAAGTGACTAATGACAAATGACAACTAACTAATGACAAATGCCCAATGACGACCCTAGAAGGGTACAATAAATCCCGATTGTCTTCCAAAATTTGAAAGTTTCATGATCTCCAGTAACGACTTTCGACCCGGTGTTTCAATTGTATTGGATGGGTCTGTATGGCGAGTGCTTGAATTCCTACACGTCAAGCCAGGTAAAGGTTCTGCCTTTGTACGAACTAAGCTAAAAAATGTCCAGAGTGGGAGCGTTATGGAAAAAACGTTCCGCGCAGGGGAAACAGTGCCGCAAGCCACTCTAGAAAAAAGCACGATGCAGCATACCTATAAAGAGGGCGATGAGTTCGTCTTTATGGATATGGAAACCTACGAAGAAGGCAGATTGACCCGCGAACAAATTGGCGATCGCGTCAAGTACCTTAAGGAAGGTATGGAAGCTGAAGTTATTAAATGGGGTGAGCAGGTTCTAGGAGTAGAATTGCCTAAGTCTGTGGTTCTGGAAATTGTACAAACAGATCCAGGTTTAAAAGGTGACACTGCCACAGGTGGCTCAAAACCAGCAACTCTGGAAACTGGTGCAATTGTGATGGTTCCTTTGTTTATTTCTCAAGGAGAACGCATCAAAGTTGACACTCAGGAAGATAAATATATCAGCAGGGAATAACTTTCATCTCTACGGAGATGCAAGTCCCGATTGAAATCCCTATATAGGGATTAAATCCCTGCCACACTTAAGATGCTCATTTACGGATAGGTCGAGGTAATAAAAACTGTGCCATTGGACTTTAATGAAATTCGCCAATTACTGGCAACTATCGCACAAACAGATATTGCAGAAGTCACGCTCAAAAGCGATGATTTTGAACTAACAGTCCGTAAGGCTGTGAGCCTCAGCAATCAGATGTTGTCGGTAGGTCAAGGGACTTTAGGCAGTGTGGTAGGTTCGGGCTTGACATCGGGTTCATCTGGGGGGAACCAGTTGAACGCCAGTCAGGTAACGGAGGTGTCCACATCTCGCGTGTTTGAAAATACTGGTACTAGCACACAATTGCAGTTGTCAGTAAATCCTCCCTCAACGATTGACCAGAGATTAGTAGAAGTGCCTTCCCCAATGGTGGGAACGTTTTATCGCGCTCCCGCACCTGGGGAAGCAGCATTTGTGGAAGTGGGCGATCGCGTCCGCAAAGGTCAAACAGTCTGTATCATTGAGGCCATGAAGCTGATGAATGAAATTGAAGCCGAAGTCTCTGGACAGGTGATGGAAATTCTTCTCCAAAATGGTGACCCTGTAGAATATGGTCAACCTTTGATGCGAATTAACCCTGATTAAGTATTAATGTATATATCAAGTGAGTAATTGTTAAAACTTTCAGTCTTTGCGGGTTAATCCTGATGAAACAAACGTTGCCTTTACCACCAGAAGTGGTGCAACAAGTAGCTGAATACTTCAGTCTGTTAAGTGAGCCAATGCGCCTGCGGCTGCTCCACTTATTACGGGATGAAGAAAAATGCGTGCAAGAGTTGGTAGAGGCAACACAGACTTCTCAGGCAAATGTGTCAAAACACCTGAAGGTAATGTGGCAAGCAGGTATCCTTAGCCGCCGCAGTGAAGGAACTTGCGCCTATTACCGGGTGGAAGATCAAATGATTTTTGAGTTGTGTAACCGGGTTTGCGATCGCCTCGCCACAAGGTTAGAGGAGCAAGCCCGTAATTTTCGTGTGTTAAATAGCAAACGTTAGGTCTTTTGTCATTTGTCCTTTGTCATTTGTCAGTTGTCATTTGTGAAAAACCAATGACTAATGACTAATGACCAATGACCAATGACCAATGACTAAAGCGGATAATTTTTCTGAAAGCTTTCACGAGTTAGTGGTTGTTGTAACTCTACACCCTCACCGCCTAAAACATCTAACGGTTTGCCATTTACGTCAATGTATACCTTGGCTTTGGGATTTAAACTTGTCGCAGTGTAAACAACTTGTCCCACGCGACCCATCATTGAGGTGCTACCACCACCGCTGGTAAAATCTTCAGATAAATTAACGTGAACTTCATCATTTTCTGTCTTCAACCCCAACAGCTTGGTTCCTTTGGGGATGGTTGTTGAATCTGTTCCTTCTGTTGGGCCTGCTAACAAACTTTGAAAAGCTGATTCTAAAGGCTGATTTGGTCTTATAGAAGCTACTTTCACAGGTTGGGGAACCAAAGCAATATTTTTGTCATTTGATCTGAGCCAATAAACATTAGGGGTTTGCTCGTTAGCTGGCTGCCTAGTTGATGGCTGTGCTGGTTGAGCGATTCGCCCAGAGGGGTTTGACGGTGTAGGAGTATTGCTGGATTGTGAAGTAAACCAAGCCACACCGCCACCTACCGCTACAACCGCCGCTGAGACGGCTGCAATTACGCCTGAAGAAATACGATTAGATCCTTGTTGGTCTTTCATGTTCAAAACCTTCCTGACTAGGGCTGATATGGTAGTTATGTGAGGAGCAGCCTGGTTAAAGACGATACTTACGAGTAGAGAGTTTCCCGCAACTTGGAAGAGATTTTATGCCTTTTAACTCCGCAAGTCTATAATTCAATTCTAGAATTTTTACTTCTAGTCCGTCACCTGCCAAATTATGTAAATTTTGGGGAGTGGGGAGATGAGGGGGATGAGGGAGACAGGGGAGACAAAGGGGAAAAGGGAGAATTTACTCCCCTCTCTTCCTTGTCTCTTCTCCATGCCTCATACCCTATGCCCTGTGTCCTATTGCTTCCGTAATCCACTGTTGGAGCGTTGTTGTAACTTCTTCAATGATTATTTCTTGAGATTTGCGGGTGGCTCTTTCCACAACTTCGACTTTGCCATTAGCGATCGCCCGCCCGGTTACAATCCTGTAAGGGATGCCAATTAAGTCAGCATCTTTAAATTTCACTCCAGCCCGTTCATCGCGGTCATCAAGTAGGGTTTCAATTCCTGCTTGATTGAGTTCTGTGTAAAGTTTTTGGGCGATTTCGATTTGTTGAGCATCCTTAATGTTGGGAATTGTGATGATCGCGTGATAAGGTGCGATCGCAACTGGCCAAATAATCCCATCTTTATCGTAAGATTGCTCTACGGCAGCTTGGGCTAGTCGTGATACACCTACACCAAAACAACCCATAAATAGGGGCTTCTCTTCACCCTGTTCATTGGTATAAGTTGCACCCATCGCTTGGGAATATTTAGTACCTAATTGGAAGATGTGACCTGCTTCAATTCCACGGGCGCTTTGTAAGGTTTGTTCTGGATTATGGATGGCGCGATCGCCTGGTCTTGCCTTTCGTATATCTACTACACCGCTTGGTAGTGGAAATTGCTCACCCCAATTAGCGCCAACTACGTGATAGCCAGCTTCATTCGCCCCTGTAACAAAGTTTTTTAAATCAACGGCTGTTTGATCCACCAAGCGCAAAAACTTGGGATGGATCTGTTTATTGGCGGCAATATACTCGTCTGCGATGTCTGGCGCAATGTAGCCTAAAGGTAGAGATTTAGCTGTCCATGCTTGCTGGGCTTCTACATTTGGTACATTCAAACTAATAATAGTTTTAGCACCATATTCAGAAGCTAATTTAGTCAATTCATTTTGCAATTTGACTTCATTAACTTCTTGATCGCCTCGGATGCTCACCAGAACTAACACCGTTATACCATTATCATAAACGGTTTGATAAAGGACGTTTTTCACCAATTGAGTGGGAGAACAGTTGAGGAGTTGACACACCTTTTCAATCGTTTCTGTTCCAGGTGTATCGCGTTTCTCGTAGGTTGTAAACCGTGAGGTTTCGGCGTCAATTGGTAAAGAAACAGCCTTTTCTACGTTAGCGGCGTATTTACCATCCTCAGTGTAGAGAACTTCGTCTTCGCCAGCTTCCGCCAAAATCATAAATTCTGTGGAACCAGAACCGCCAATTGCACCAGAATCAGCTTCCACTGCCCGAAAAGCTAAACCAGAACGTCGCAGGATATTGCTGTAGGCTTTATACATATCCTGGTAAGTTTCTTTGAGACTGGCTTCATCGGTATGGAAAGAGTAGCCATCCTTCATGATAAATTCCCGTCCGCGCATCAAACCAAAGCGGGGACGAATTTCATCGCGGAATTTGGTTTGAATTTGGTAGAGATGTAGTGGTAGTTGGCGATACGAGCGAATCATATCACGAGCGATCGCTGTGATTACTTCTTCATGAGTTGGGCCTAATCCTAATTGTTGCTCACGACGGTCAATTAGGGAAAACATGATCCCCTCGGCTTTGGTGTAAGTGTCCCAGCGTCCCGATTCCTTCCATAAATCAGCCGGTTGCAATTGTGGCAAAAGACATTCTTGTGCGCCTGTCGCGTTCATTTCTTCCCGCACAATCTGGGAAACTTTTTGCAGTACCCGCCACATCAGAGGGAGATAAGCATAAATCCCACTACCGATGCGACGAATGTAACCTGCACGGAGTAATAATTTATGACTGGGAATCTCAGCATCAGCTGGATCATCCCGGAGTGTAACGAATAACATTTGTGACAGTCGCATCGTTTATAGCCTTTCCAGAATCACTAATTTCTATGTCAACTAAAGTATGAAGTATTAAGGATGAAGTACAAAGTACACAGTGTTATTTCTTTTTCATTTTTACTTATAGCCTTCCGCCTTTTTTGATCGCAACTTTAGGAGAAAACTACCTTGGCAGACGTAATTTATCAAGCACAGGCACCCTTAGAATTTATTCCTCCGGCGTTTAACCCCTTATTTCTACGATTCGTCCATCTGTTGCTACCCAGTTGGATAAACTGGCAAACATCGATTACCCAAATTGAAGCAGACAACGTAGAGGTTCTGGTGGATCTCTATCGCCAGTTTCAGGAGGGTAAGATCCGTTTTATGCTGGCATTTCGCCATCCGAAAACAGACGATCCGTTTTGTTTAGCTTACTTGCTATCTCAACTTGTACCAAAGGTAGCGCGATCGCAAGGTACAACACTACAACATCCCATTCACGCTCATTTTATCTACGATCGCGGCATTCCTCTATGGGCAGGTTCCCACGTTGGCTGGATTGCTTCTCATTTGGGTGGGACTCCGATTCAGCGAGGTAAGGCTGACTGGACGGGGTTACGTTCGGCGCGTGACTTGTTCGCCAATGGGAAATTTCCGATGGCGGCTGCGCCAGAGGGTGCAACCAATGGTTTATCGGAGAATATTAGCCCTTTGGAACCCGGTATCGCCCAATTAGGCTTTTGGTGTGCTGAAGATTTGCACAAAGCTGAACGCCCCGAACAGGTTCTAATTGTACCAGTTGGGATTAAATATAGTTACGTTGATGCTCCTTGGGGTGCGATCGCAAATCTTTTAAGTGAATTGGAAGCAGCTAGTGGTTTACCTGTGAATCCACCAGAAAATGCTTCTATAGAGTCGCTTTATCCCCGGTTATTAACCTTGGCAGAACATTTACTTTCACTGATGGAAAAATTTTACACGCGATTTTATCATCTAAAGCTGGCAGATGCCAAAACAGCAGTAGGAGGAATTGAAGATAGAAATGAAGCATTAGCAGTTCGTTTACAAGCTTTGTTAAATGCTGCACTACAAATATCAGAACAGTATTTTAATTTGCAGTCCAAAGGTAGTTTAAGTGACCGTTGCCGGAGGGTAGAACAAGCAGGTTGGAATTATATATTTAGAGAAGAATTTAAGGATGTCAAAGGAGTATCTGCTGTTGAAAGAGCTTTAGGCGATCGCGTTGCCGAAGAAGCGAATGCGCGGATGTGGCACATGCGTTTAGTAGAAAGTTTTGTGGCAGTTTCTGGTAATTATATTCGGGAAAATCCAACAGTAGAAAGGTTTGCTGAGACAACTTTAATTTTATGGCAAATGATTGCTAAAATCAAAGGCGATAAGGGTTTACAACGTCCGCAATTGGGTAAGCAAAAAGTAAAAATTACTGTGGGTGAACCGATATCTATTTCTGAGCGTTACCCAGCGTATAAGGAAAATCGTTTAGGTGCTAGACAAGCTGTTGCTGATGTGACGAACGATTTGCAACACGCGTTAGAAGGATTGATTTGACTATTATGGTAAAATAAAACTACTGATGACTAGAAACTAAGGAAGATAAGTAAAAGGCTAATAACTGACAAATAACTCCAGCTATTTCATGCTTGAAATAGTTAATTAAATAGTGATAATCATGCAACAAATTACTATCGATGCAGCATCACAACACTTACACGAATTAATCGATGTAGCAATCAATGGCGAAGAAATTATTATCACCAAAGATGAGCAACCAGTAATTAAGCTGACTTCGGTGATTTCTGAGAAAAAACGCTCTCCTTTATTTGGTAGCGCCAAAGGTTTGATTACTATAACAGATGACTTTGATGAGCCATTAGAAGAGTTTCACTATTAGCGGAAATTAATTAAAAGTTTTGCAGTTGCAGAGGTTAATTATGGAAACTACAACTAAAAGACAAGAGTTGTTAAAAGCAATCAATCAAAGACTAGAACAAGCTTATGAAGATACTTTAGAAGATATTCTAGAACTGTTAGATATTAGAAAAGCAGAGGATCAAGAAGATATTAAAGCATTTGAGGAAGCTGAAAATGAACCTACTATTACTTGGGAACAGTACAAACAAGAATTAGAATCGTGACTTATCAAATAGAAATTTCTAACAGGGCTGCGAAACAATTAAAAAAATTATCTGCTGATATTAGAGATAGAGTTAACGAGAAAATTTTAGAACTAGCTGAGAATCCCCGTCCTAGCGGCGTTGTCAAGCTAGAAGATAGCGGCAATAAATATCGTATTCGTGTTGGCAATTATAGGATTTTGTACGAGATTCAAGATGATATACTGATAGTTAAAGTTGTCAGAGTAGGGCATCGAAGAGATGTTTATCGAGATGAGTAGATTGTCAAGTGAATACTAAGCCGTCAATCTGTTTTTGCAGCAATTTTAAAATAACATTCCAGAAAATATCTTAGATAAATATAGCGAAAATTCAGAAAAACAGGGCAGATTAACTGATTCATTTGGCAAATAAATTAACTTGCGACGATAACCAAATTTACCTTGCAAAGTTTGGTAAGGTTCGCTGTAGCACTCCAGATAATTATCTACTAAATTAAATATCCAATAATCAGAAATACCTGCTTCTGCATAAATAGGTAGCTTTTCATCTTGGTCATATTTTAAGGATGAATCGGCAATCTCAATTAAGAGTAAAATATCAGATGGGCTAGGATGATTTGCTAGATAGTCATCATCTCTATTTTTTGCAATTACTCTATCTGGTTCAGGCTCACTGTTGTCAGACAAAGTAATTGGTTGTTGTCCTCGCAGGGTTGCGCGATCGCCTACTAGTTTATATAATTCTCGTTCTAGGCGTGTTTCACAAACAGAGTGCGGTGTACCTTTTGCTGCCATCTGGATTATTTCACCTTTAATTAGCTCAACTCGGTCATTCTCCTCAAAGAAGCCGAGTTCAGCTAGACGGTGATATTCATCTATAGTAAAGCGTTTAGCAGTGGTAAGGCTCATAACAACTAAAGAAATGCAGAGTTATTTTTATCTTAATAAAAAATTAGCCTACCGATGACCGACAAGGTTACACACAGTTGCAGCAGAGGTTAATGACTAGCTTTCAAGGAGCAAAAGACCTGCCACAAGTTTACACAAATTGTTTTCCACAGTCCTTACAAAGATAGCACTGCTTCCCTCGGCGATACCCATTTTTAGATAATCGCTGTGATTGACAATGTAAGCATTTCATTACTTTCATTACATTTCCCAACAGATTATCTCCAACATGGGGTTCTAAATATAAAACGAGCAAATCTTCAATAGCTTGGGTCAGTTGTTGCCGATGTTGTTGATCTGGGTTGCGAAGTGCCGATAACATGACAGCATTGCTGCTGTGAACACAAACTTCTGCCAGCAAGCTGCACTGGGCTTCACTTAATTTTGAGTTTCGCTGTTTCAAGATATTTGCCGTAAAGTTAATTGCTTCTTGGGTCATGCTTTCATCAATGGACTGGAAAATTTCTCGTGCCATGAAAAACTGCACAAATACCACCCGTGAAACTGGCTGCTCAAATATTTGTGCTACAGAGTTAACAAGAGCATGAATCATTTGACGCAGTGGTAACTGGACAATTTCTGGTGTGTTCACCTGCGCCCACATCTGCTTTACCCGCTCAACATGGCGTAACTCCATCGCTTGAAAAATAGCGGCTTTATCAGGAAAAAACTGATACAAAGAACCGATTGCTGTTCCTGCTTTTGCTGCAATTAAATGGGTAGTTGCAGCTTCATAACCCACTTGATCAAACACTGCTGCTGCCGCATCCAAGATTTTTTCAACTCGTTGTTTTCCTCGTTGTTGTTTGGGTTGACGACGTAAACTGCTTGACGAATGTGAATCTTCTGTCATATCTTAAAAAGACGACGGATTTTTCACAATTTTATAACTAGCGGAGAAGATCATGGAATCTATGCTTCCTGGTGCGCCCTGGCTGTTGCTTCACAAGTCGATGTTGGCAGTTAACCAACCTCGAAAAATTTCCTTGTATGGTTATGACTATGTGATGTGGAAAGATTCTACCGAAGCTATATATGCTTTGCCCAATGCCTGTCCACACATGGGAGCAATGTTGTCAGAAGGCTGGTGCGAAACAGAAACTGATGGTAAGAGTGCTGTGGTCTGCCCGTTTCATGCCTTGAAATTTGATGGTTCAGGCTGCACTGTTTTACCTGGAACGAACAAGAAAACATTGCCACAACTCAAATCATTAGAGCTAATAATTCAAGGGGATTTTATTTGGTCTTATGGTGGATATGATCCGAAAATACCTATTCCCACAGTCCTAAATGAGATTGCTAAAACATACTACTTTATTGGACATACAGCAGATAGAACTATAGATACTCCAATGCTGACGATGCTGCTGAATATGCACGACTACAATCATCAAAACGGTACTCACCGAGAATTGTTTCGGATTACCGATATAGAATTTCATCAATTTATTGATAACGGTCATAATTCCCATGCTTTTTATGATTTGCCCACAGCACCTTACAGCTTGCTAGAAAAACTCAAAAAACCTGATTTACTATTACTGCCCAAGAATATTCAAGCACATCTAGAAAATCACTTTCCATCTCTGATAATTTTTCATGGAGAAATGCCATTAGGTAAAGCCGCACAGTGCCATATATTTGTGCCAGAAGGTGCTAATCGTACACGGACTTATATTTTATTATTTGGTCAAGCCAAGCATCCTATATTTAAGATATTTGGTAGCCAATATCTCAAGTTTGGGGAGGTAGTAGTAAATCAAGATGCAGATATATTAGGAAAAATTTATCCAAATATGCCTCAAAAAATTAAACTCAATAATGAAGTAGGCATGGATTGGGTGCGACGTAATTTTGAGAACTTTCCAAATATTGTAGAACCTAATTTTTCCAAGCAGACGAGGGATAAAATTTCAGCATCATAGTCATTCCTTGAAATGCTGGCTCTAATTTAAACGATTTGATAATTTTCATAGTATTAGGTTTTGACAAGGGATACCAATAAAAAATAAGGGTAAGATTTTACCCCTACAAAGTCATGTATTATTTTAAGAAAAGCTAGAAAAGCTTATTACTCTGAAGTTAAGTGACTTTCTAGCAAAGATGCGATCGCATCAGGATGAATATTCTTGTATTTCTTTTTACCAAGCTGCAAAACACAGTTGGGAGCGCTGCCACAACATTTTTGGCAACTTGTATGTTCAATGGTAACTTTGTCTAACAAACCGCGATCGCACAAAGTTTTTTCTAATTCTGATAATAACCCTTTACCACCACGTTTCAGGCAACCACCTTTTTGACATACCATAATCCTCGCTTTGGGTTGAGGTGGTAAATCTTGTTTTGGACACGCATCAATTGGTGTCACCCGATAGGCTTTAATTTTAATTTTACTTGTGCGTGAGTCTACCTTACTATGACCACAAATGCGAATTTGTTGACCGGGAACTAAGGATGAACTTAGTAACCGCCGCAACTCTTTAGGCAGTTTAATTTCCACATCTCCAGATGGAACTGCTAATTGCAAGTATTTATATTTTCCTGGTTCACCACCAACAAAACCTAGTAACTGTCCCTCAAGGTTCAATTCTGATAACGTCAAATACTTGTTACCCATGATTGATAAAAATTTAGGAGTGGGGAGTTAAAAGTGAAGAGTTAGGAGTGAGGAGTTAAAAATGAGGAGTTAAAAATGAGGAGTTAGGAGTTAATAATTCATAACTCTTAACTCATAACTCTTAACTTCCAACTCATAACTCTTAACTCCTAACTGTTTTTAAGCTAGGCGTTTAGCTTCTACTGTTTGAGGTAAATTTGCTGTGTCTGGTAAATCACGAAATTCCAATTCCCAACCATTTGCTAGGGTGAGAATCTTGCCATCACTTCCATCGGTTTGTTTGACGACTTCTTCTTCCAGGTCTTTTTTAGCAACGTAAACTACTAAAGTGCCGGCATCATTCATCCGTAGCATTACTTTCATGAGATTCCTCAACCGATTCTAGTTCTTTTTTCTTGCAGCCGACGACAAACCCTGTTTCTAAGAAATGCACAGCATATATATAGGAAGTCTGCAAATATGTGCCTATACTCGCTATGTAACCGATATCTCCCTTGTTTACCAAAACTTGGCCGACTTCCTTACCGGGAAAGGTACCATCGTTTTTTAGCAGTTTACGAACTCTGACTTTTTCACCAATTTCAAAAGCGGGTGGCAAGTTTAGTTCTAATTCATCGCGTTGCATGAGAGTACCTCTGTTCTCTGACCAAATTCAACAATTCTTCTGTCGTCAAACTGCGTTTTTTCTGTACCGATTGATGGCGTACTGCGTCTAAAACAGATTGGGTTTCTTGAGAGTTCAAGAAAATTCCATGCTGTTCTAGCAAGTTAGCAACCAAATGCCGTCCAGAATGTTTACCTACTACTAAACGCCGTTCCCAACCCACTTCTTCGGGTGCAAATGGTTCGTAGGTAATGGGATTTTGCAATACGCCGTGAGCATGGATGCCAGATTCGTGAGCAAAAGTATTTTCGCCAACGATCGCTTTCCAGGGTGGTACATCGGCTCCTGATGCGGCTGCAACTAGTTGAGACAGTTCCAGCAAACTGGGAGTGTCAATGCCCAAATCAACGCCGTAGATGCGTTTGATTGCCATGACAACTTCTTCTAATGCTGCATTTCCTGCCCGTTCACCCAATCCGTTGACTGTGGTATTCACTGATGATGCTCCGGCTTTGATACCCGCAAGGGCGTTGGCAGTTGCCAGACCAAAATCATTATGCGTGTGGATTTCTAAGGGAATCGTCAACGCTGAAACCAGCCTTTGGACTTTGGTGTAGGTGGTGAAGGGGTCAAGAACTCCTACGGTATCGCAGAAACGGAAGCGGGATGCACCCCATTCTTGGGCATAAAGTGCTACATCTAAGAGGAAGTTTTCATCAGCCCTGGAAGAATCTTCTCCGCCAACTGCTACCCAAAGACCTTGATCGAGGGCGAAGTGGATTGAGTCTTTGAGTTTTTGCAAACTTACTCGCCACTGACCATGAAATTTAGTGGCAATTTGGATACCAGAGACGGGAATGGCAATATGCACCCGATTCAAACCACAGGCGATGGAAGCCTTGATATCTGAGATGACAGCGCGGTTCCAGCCCAAGAGTTTTGCTTGTAAACCCAAGTCAGAAATTGCAGCGATCGCACGGGTTTCTTCGTCGCCCATTGCCGGTATACCCACTTCTAATTCCGGGATACCAATGGCATCTAGAAATTTAGCGATCGCTACTTTTTCTTCTAGGGTAAAAGCAACACCTGCTGCTTGTTCACCATCACGTAGTGTAGTGTCATTAATGATGATTTGATTCATTGCAAATATCCCTCTCTTGGAAGTATTCTTAATATCCTTTCTCTCTACAATCCCTAGTGATGGTAAATGCTAAAAATATCACAATTCATAATGTAGGATACATGATCCTTAATTATTGCCCCATTATTAGCATCACATCTGTATGACAGGGAACTAAATCAATGTATAATTTACTAATCGTTTTTACCGATGTCAGTTGAAATATCTTCGAGTAGCAATGAGCTAATATAACTATTAGCAAATCCGGAACAAAGTAATACACAAAATCCAGCAATTAAGGATGTAATCATCTTCCTAACCTCATCTTTTCTAGTGCATTTGGGTGTAATTTAGGCAGATAATGCTACTTAAAGCTAAGGGGTACAAACTAGCTAACTGTGGTCTGCTAGCCAATCAAATATCTTTCCTAGCTGCTCCAAATCAACGAAACCATACTGCCAGAGGAGCATCGGTAGTGGGCCATTTTCTAATTCACGGTGTCGCAGAGCTACAGCAATATCAGCATTTGAAAGTTCAAGTTCATTGTGCAAAAAATTGAGTAGTTTTATATCTCTGTTCCGAGTCGCCATAATTGAACTTTCAATTTCTTAATTTGGGAAAATAATTAAAAATCAGAATTTCTAATTTTTCACTGTTGCTATATGTCAGGGTAATTTCAGATTTAGTAGACTACATAAAATCTAAATCCCATCTAATCCATCTCAGTCTGCAACAAATTCTGCTAGCGGACAGTAGCTTCAAACTCTAAACCTATTTGAGCTTTGTGCATCTATGGACAAAAAGGATAAAGTCCAGTACTTGCGTCATGAATTCAAGATTAATTGTCTCTGAGTTAGGTCTTTTTGAAATAATCATGACTCATCACTGTAACGCCAGCAACGCTCTAGCCATTCTAATAATTCGTGACGAGAAGCAAGAAGTTGCATAACTGTACTGCGAATTAGAATTACTTCCAGCAAATTGTTCACTTGCACCCGTAAAGAACCATCAGGGGGACAAGAGCAATTAATTTTTAACTCTTGCAAACGGTGATAGATTCGCCAGCGATCGCTCAAAGGAATCTGCAAAACGTGATTTGTCATTTGTCATTTGTCCTTTGTCAGTTGTCATTTGTCCTTTGTCATTTGCAAATGACCAATGACTAATGACTCTTGACTTTTAAAGTTTGCAGTTGTTTTTCAAGTTCTTCGATGCGTGAGAGCAAAGAACGAATCACGGTTGCTTCCACATCGGGTAGCTTTCCATGTTCTAAGGGAGAAAGGCTGACGCCGCTTTCGTTGCGAGAGATAATTCGACCGGGAATTCCCACAACTGTGGAGTCGCTGGGGACATTCTGCAAGACAACCGAACCAGCGCCAATACGGACGCGATCGCCAATTTGCAGATTACCTAAAACTTTCGCACCCGCTCCAATCACTGCATTTTTGCCGACTGTGGGATGACGCTTACCAGTTTCTTTACCAGTTCCGCCAAGGGTGACGCCCTGATAAATCAGTGTATAGTCGCCCACGATCGCAGTTTCGCCAATGACAACACCCATTCCGTGGTCGATAAACACGCCGTGTCCAATCTCTGCACCTGGGTGAATTTCAATACCGGTCAAAAATCGCCCCAAGTGAGAAATTAAGCGGGGGATAAAACCGACTCCTCGACCATGTAACCAGTGAGCAAGACGATGCAAACATAGCGCGTGCAATCCAGGGTAGCAAAACACCACTTCTAGCCAATTCCGTGCTGCTGGATCGCGCTCAAAAATAATGCGAAAATCACTCAATAATGGCTCAAAAAAAATGCCAGAGAGGAGATTTTTCAGCATGGATGTATGGGCAGAATCCTGCGTTTTGGTACTTTGGGGATTGCTAATACTGTCTAAAGACTGTTGCATCGGTAATGTCTATCTGGTAGAAAAGTCATCTGCTATTTTTATGCTTATATCAGGTGACATCCAACTCGATACAAAACTCAATGCTGATTGGATTTATTGGATTGATTAAGGTTGTACTCAAACGCTAAAACCCCGACTCAAGATAAACTTAAAATTTCTCTTGGGGTAGGGGCACTAGTGTTTCATGATGGGGGTACTAGTATTTTTGGGGCAGGGTTTAAGAATTTCTGTTCACGCTACAAGAAACTTTACCCGTAAGCTTTTGCTAAGATTTTATCAAGATATTTTGCAATATATTAAGCTGTACTCAGATGCACTCAAATAAGAGTTAGATGAGACTACAAATCAATATTCTGTATCTCCTATTACTATTAGTATCTTATTATTTGAATAGGCGAAAGATAGGTTTCTTTATTTTCTTTTAGGATTTGCTGTCTGTATGTATGTATACGTTTCAAAATATAGTTATCGCTCATAGTGAATATCTTATTATATAGATGTGTTGAAGGAAAGCATTTCAATGAGTGCAAATATAGGAATCCGATTTGATTACTGAATCACTCAAGTAAAACAACAGGGTTTTTCCTTGTGCAGCAAATTATAGAATGGACAAATGTACCTATCAAATTTGCGAAGTGTGCCAAATCCTTTCTGAGGACAATCCGAAACTGAGGACTAAGAACTAACTTTGGCTACTTTTAGTATTTCTTCAATTGTTCTAAATAAACAGCAACCTACATCATAATGCTGTTACATCTTTGTTAAGAATAGTTACAGCTTCTTAACACAAGGGCATATTTCTTATGGCAGTTGGAATTAATAAGAATGCACCACATCAAGTTGTAATCGTTGGTGGCGGTTTTGGTGGACTGTATGCAGCAAAGGGTCTGAATGCAGCGAATGTAAATGTTACTCTCATTGATAAACGCAACTTTCACCTATTTCAGCCGCTTTTATATCAAGTTGCCACAGGTACGCTATCACCTTCTGATATCTCTGCACCATTGCGGTCTGTATTCAGCAAAAGCAAGAATACAAAGGTGTTGTTGGGAGAAGTAAGTGAAATTGATCCAAAAGCGCAACAAGTTATTTTGGGTGATGAAGTAGTACCTTATGATACTTTAATTGTTGCCACAGGTGCTAACCATTCCTATTTTGGTAAGGATCATTGGGAAGAAGTTGCCCCTGGTTTGAAAACTGTGGAAGATGCGATAGAAATGCGTCGCCGGATATTTGGCGCATTTGAAGCAGCAGAAAAAGAAACTGATCCTGAAAAACGCCGTGCTTTCTTGAATTTTGTGATTGTGGGGGGTGGCCCGACTGGTGTAGAATTAGCGGGTGCGATCGCAGAATTGGCATACAAAACTCTCAAAGAAGATTTCCGCAGCATCGACACCTCAGAAACGAAAATTTTCCTATTACAAGGGGGTCCTCGCATCCTCCCACACATGGTGCCAGAGTTATCGGCATCAGCAGCAGTATCTTTGCAAACGTTGGGTGTAGAACTCCACACTCACACCAGGGTGACAAATATTGAAGGTGATATTGTTACTTTCAAGCAAGACAATCAATTTACAGAAATTGCCTCAAAAACTATCTTGTGGGCAGCAGGTGTTCAAGGTTCCCCAATGGGGAAAGTCTTAGCAGAAACTACAGGTGTAGAGCGCGATTTCTCTGGGCGTGTCATTGTAGAACCTGACTTGTCTATCGAAGGTTATGACAACATTTTCGTAATTGGAGATTTAGCCAACTTCTCCCATCAAGATGCTAAACCTTTACCTGGTGTTGCACCCGTAGCTAAACAACAAGGAGAGTATGTAGGTAAACTAATTCGACGACGGCTTCAAGGTAAGACTTTGCCACAATTTCATTACAACGATGTGGGTAGTTTGGCGATGATTGGGCAAAATTTAGCTGTTGTAGATTTAAGCTTAATCAAACTCACAGGTTTCATTGCTTGGGCATTTTGGCTATTAGTTCACATCTACTTCTTAATCGAGTTTGACACTAAATTACTAGTAGTATTTCAGTGGGCATGGAATTATATCACTCGTAATCGTCGCTCTAGATTGATTACAGGCCGAGAAGCTTTTGTAGAACCAAAAACTGTTAACGATAGTGTGCAAGAGCCTTCTGTGACACCTCTGTAACTTCAGGTATCACAGCTTAGTTAACGTTGGTACAAGGGTCTATTGGAGTGATGAGTTGCCGGGTGCTGGCAAATATTGGACGAAGATTAGCTGTTCCAGGAAAAGAATATGGGGATGAAATACCGCCCTAAGCAGTTTTGGCAATTTGGCATATCATGACTTCGAGTTGCAGTTTTAATGGAGATATCAACACAAAGGGACAGTGAAGAAGTTGTACGAGGGATAAGGTAAAACTTTCCGCTTCTAGAGTCCCAGCTACGCCAGTTGTCAAATGAGTGCTGTAGAATAGCTCTACATAATTGATACAGCGCTTAACAGAGTTCATTTCCCGCTCTGCAACTGGCTAGAAATCAACAAAACCAAATATAGCCGAGATAGTAAAACCCTTGTCATTGGTAGTCTTGACAGTTTCTACCAGAAGTAGGTCGTCATTCTAGGAGTAACTTGACCTACGCTAAAATTAAGACGGTTTAAGCAAGGTATGGGTAGGCAATTGAGCAATGGCAACAGAAACAATTACTCTGCAAATTCCAGAAATACTCTATCAGCGTTTAGTTAACACTGCCCACGCGCAACATCGCCCCATTGAAGAGGTAATAGTTCATGCTTTGCAAGTAGGTAGTCCTCCAGAATGGGATGATGTACCAGAGGAATTCCAAGCTGACCTCGCGGCTTTAGATAAACTAGATGATAATAGTTTGTGGCAAATTGTCCGCAGTCGCAAAACAGCAGAGCAAATGGAACGATACAACTTTCTGCTGGAATGTAACTCTAGTGGTAACATTACAGATGCAGAACAATTGGAACTCATAAAACTGCGTCACGAAGCAGATAGTTTTATGCTTTGTAAAGCCCAAGCTGCTGTGTTACTCCGTTGGCGAGGACATTATATGCCAACTGCTTAAACTATTGTGTCTAAATACATTCCTGAAAGCTTAAAAACTAAAATATCTGCTAGCGATAAAGGACGTTGCTGTTATTGCTTAACTACTGAAGCTAATAGCGGCATTCCTATGAGTTATGACCATATTCAACCCCGTTCTAAAGGTGGGGAAACTACGTTTGACAATCTATGTTTAGCTTGTCGTTCTTGCAATGAATTTAAAGCTGATTCAACCGAAGCTATAGACCCTTTAACTGGGGAAATAACACCTCTATTTCATCCACGTACACAGAGATGGTCAGACCATTTTAATTGGAGTTCTGATGGGACAAGAGTTGAAGGTTTAACTACTATTGGCAGGGCTACAATTGTTTGCTTGCGAATGAATAATCCAGTTATAGTTGTTGCTCGACGACGTTGGACAATTAGTGGTTGGCATCCTCCTAATGATTGATTTCAAAAGTTATATGATAGAAAGAAGTCACTAATTAGGTTTAATTTACAGCAGATTGCAAGTTGGTGAGGTAGCAATAGTTGCTAAGTATAGAATTCCCATTGGTGGGTGCGATCGCACATCATAACCTATTTATTTACTGGATATAAACAATACTCGCATATATGGGCGGCGCGATCGCTAACTAAACGCCGCAATTCTGCATTAATATATGAACGAGACACTTTGAATACTTACTCCGCGCTGATGTCCTGAGTAGCTCTTGCTTTTGCTAGTAGCATAATATGCTCTAGCGTGAGGAAATGATCTAACTCTCGCCGGCCACTTCCTGTAAGACCTTCAATTTTTGCGCGGTAAACGAGATCCTCTAAACGGTCTTTGGCTGCATCCGAGAAGTTTGAAATCGATAACGCTTTGGGGAGTGGTTCCAGCAGCAATAAACTCTACAATTTCGTCGTAGACTTTGGCTGTATTTATAGATGTGTTCATAAGCTACCTGTTTAATTCATAAATTTTATGCAACTTCCAAAGACTTTCCTAGCGTCTTAGGCTCTGGTAAAGGTTCACCATCAGCCAAAGATGATTCAATCAGCATTTCTAAAACTTCTTGAGCATTTTTAAGAGCTTCTTCGTAAGTCTCTCCGTGAGTGCAAGGCTGCATTATATCCGTAAACTCAGGTAGCGAAACCACATAAGATTGATCTTCTTCTAACCATTGAATCACGATTGTATATTTATTCATAAGCTTCTCGTCGATGAGCAATAGTAGTTACCATGACTTGATTTGTTCCATCATCAACTTGATAGATTACTCGATAGTCACCAATACGATAGCGATAATAACCTGCAAAGTCACCTTTGAGAGGTTTAACATTAGGATGAAACCGAGGATTTTGTTCTAGTTGCTCAAAGCATCTAGCAACCTTTTTGGCTAAAGCTTGGTCTGCTGTAGCAAAAATCTCCTCGGCTTTGGCAGATAACACAACGTTATACATCAGACCGAATTGTTCTCCAGCTTTTTACCCGACCTTCAGCAATATCTTTTTTACCTTCTTCAAATGATTCAATAAATCCAGGGATATCAAGTAACTCTTGGGTAGCGTCTTCACTCTCCTTATCTGCTAGATATGCTAAAAAATCAGCAACCAGTTGTAAGCGTTCTGAAGATAATACATCTAAATATTGGTTGATTTGCTGACGAACTTCTGTGTTACTCATATTTTTGCAACTCTTCTACTTCTCTAATTGTGCCAACTTCTTCTGTGCAAATTCCCGCACTTGCTCATCTGGATCATTTTGTGCGCGATCGCGCAACAGTGGTAAAGTCTGGGGATGCTGAGGAAATTGCTTGATAATTATCTCCAGTGCAATGTACCGAGGATTGAGTTTAAGCCGGGGATTATGGCTACCTTTAAAGGCATTATCGACAGCGCAATGATAGTAGATTTTAAGCAACTCAGGTTGATATTTAAAGTGTTTAGCTAATTCTCGGACTGCTACACCTCGCACATCTTCGTGAGCATCCTGAGTAGCGCGTTCTTTGAGCCAGGTTTTGGTGTCGGGGTCATCTTTAAAGTGATTTGCTAATTCTCGGACTGCTGCACCTCGCACATTTTCATGATCATCCTGGGTAGCACGTTCTTTGAGCCAGGTTTTGGTGTCGGGGTCATCTTTAAAGTGTTTAGCTAATTCTCGGACTGCTGCACCTCGCACATTTTCATGATCATCCTGGGTAGCGCGTTCTTTGAGCCAGATTTTGGTGTCGGGGTCATCTTTGAAGTTCTCGGCTAATTCTTCAACTGCGGCACTTCGCACATTTTCATGATCATCCTGAGTAGCGTGTTTTTTGAGGAAGGTTTTGGTGTCGAGGTCATCTTTGAAGTTCTCGGCTAATTCGCGGACTGCTGCACCTCGCACATACTGATGATCATCCTGGGTAGCGCATTCTTTGAGCCAGGTTTTGGTGTCGGGGTCATCTTTGAAGTTCCGGGCTAATGCCCGGATTGCTCCACTTCGCACAAATTCGTGATTATCTTGGGTAGTGCGTTCTTTGAGCCAGGTTTTGGTGTCAGGATCATCTTTGAAGTTCTCGGCTAATGCCCGGATTGCTCCACTTCGCACAAATTCGTGATTATCTTGGGTAGTG
>NZ_JBDNJQ010000493.1:0-246 GCF_051172895.1 Nostoc sp. CALU 1950
CACGGATAAGTGCTATCAACCCTTCAATCGCCGTTTGGTTACCAGGGTCAATTTCCACTAAACTTTCTGCCACCCGGCAACGCATCAAACTATCAACCTGTAGGTCACGGACAAGTGAGATCAAAGTTTCAATCGCTATTTGGTTGTCAACACCGATTTTCCCTAAGCTTTCTGCTGCCTGTCTACGAATATAACTATCAACCTGTGGGTCATGGATAAGTGAGATCAAAGCGTCAATCGCTATTT
>NZ_JBDNJQ010000494.1:0-246 GCF_051172895.1 Nostoc sp. CALU 1950
GAACGCAAATCAAATGGAATTAGAGATTAAAAATATTATCTTGTCAGCCTCAAAGCATCCGCGACCTTTAACAATTCTGTAGTATATCTGCTCCAGATAATAATACAATAATGATAATCATGAAAAGGGTGGGAGAGAAACGAGCCTCGCTCGTTTCTCTCCCACCCTCCCTTATTCGATTATCATTATCAGATAATGAGCAAGAAAAAAGGGGTGTCTGATTGAATACAGTCCCCCTTTTGGCAG
>NZ_JBDNJQ010000495.1:0-246 GCF_051172895.1 Nostoc sp. CALU 1950
GTACACTTCAGACCTGATAAGACATTATATGTTGGACAGGTTACGTTCTCTCTTTGTTCATATTAATCTAGAATCATTTTCTTCAATTGTTCTTTGAAAGCAAACTTTAATGCAGACGGATGATCTTGTTGGACGAGTGCGTGCTCATCGCTCAAAGGAAGGCCTGAAAAGTTCTCTATTCTTATATGTTATAGTGCCAGGAAAGAGTATTGCAAGCCAACTAGAGACCCTTCTCATCAACCAACT
>NZ_JBDNJQ010000496.1:0-245 GCF_051172895.1 Nostoc sp. CALU 1950
TCATGCACGGTTTTGAAGAGCAACGGGGTTGGTGACAACCTCGTTGAGTTTAATCTCTTTACTATCATTTTAAAGGAGTCCCTTTCTCATCTCAAACTTGAGCAACTTGGCTTCAAGATTCACCCTGGCACTAAAATAGTTCGTAATTCGTAATTAAGAATTCAATTACGAATTAGTAATTAGTTAATCTTATAGGACTCATATTTGATTTTTGAACAAAACTCAGTACACCTTTATTCCTTCTT
>NZ_JBDNJQ010000497.1:0-244 GCF_051172895.1 Nostoc sp. CALU 1950
CCCAAACCCATCACCATAGAGAAAGAGGTTTATCGCGCTGAACCCATAGGTAAATATGGGACGATGGGGTTGTTTTCTGCATTATTTAGTTTGTCGATTTTCTTTATATTCAATCAATTTATTCCGGTAAAAACCTCGGATGATTTCAATAACTATCTACAAGCTATCTGGCAGCGTACTGGTTATAGCAATGTCAAGCTACAACGGATAGAAAAGCGTTTGGGGACTGACCGAAATCGAAGAT
>NZ_JBDNJQ010000057.1:0-44795 GCF_051172895.1 Nostoc sp. CALU 1950
CGCCGTCTCTACAAAAGACCGATTATTGTAGAGACGGCGATTCATCGCGTCTTTGTGATAAATTATCGAATCTTTGTGATCTAAAGTTTTCATCAAAAAGCCTTAACCAAACCGTATTGAGATATAGGACTCATATTTGATTTTTGAACAAAACTCAGTATACCTTTATTCCTTCTTCCCAGTCCCCAGTCCCCAGTCCCCAGTCCCCAATCCCCAGTCCCTTACCTCTACGAGTGATTCAGAAATCAAATCAGATTGCTATATCACCGCAGTAATTCCTCAACTTGATGTTGGCTCCACAAAGTTCTGTATAAACCCTGTTGTTGTAAAAGTTCTAAATGATTTCCGATCTGAACAATTTTTCCTTTTTCCATCACAAAAATTCGATCAGCCGCCGCCGCCGCGGATAATTGATGGGTAATAAAAATTACTGTTTTGCGCTCTGTACCACTGGAGAGATTGTTGAGGATTTGTGTGGCTGTTTGATTATCCACACTAGAGAGAGCATCATCCAAAATTAACACTGGGGCATTGACCAGCATAGCCCTAGCTAAAGCAGTCCGTTGCCGCTGACCGCCAGAAAGAGTAATACCGCGTTCACCAACAATAGTTTCGTATTGCTGGGGAAAATTGTTAATTTCTGATTCAATTTGAGCAAGTTTAGCAACATATTCTATCTGCTCTTGTTCGCTAACTGGATCGCCATAACGGATATTATTTTTGATTGTGGTGCTAAATAGAAAGCTATCTTGAGGAACGTAGGCGATCGCAGATCGTAAATCTGTCAAAGCTATCTTAGTAATATCCAGCCCATCTAAAAACAACTGTCCTGATTCAATATCCAGCAAGCGCGGCAAAGCATTGGCCAAAGTCGATTTCCCCGAACCAATTGCCCCAACAATCGCTACAGTTTCTCCAGGAGCAATGGTAAAGTTAATATTTGCTAAAGCTGGAGTAGTGGAACCAGGGTAATTGTAGGTAAGATTTTTAGCTGTTAGTTCCCCTTTAAGTTCAGCCATCGGTAGATGTATCGCATCGGCTGCATCTTTAACTTTCGGTGTGACAGAGAGAATAGATTCAAGGCGATCAATACTAACTTCACCCCGTTGGTAGGCAGTAATTGTGAATCCTAAAAGGGCTGTGGGGAAAACCAGACGCTCTACATAAATTAACAGTGCTAAAAAGTCGCCAACCTGAAGTGTTCCAGAAGACATCCGCGCCGCCCCTAGCCAGATAATCACCAGTGAACTGACATTAGCTAGCCCGCCAATTAACGGAAACAGTGTATTTCGGATTTTTGCTAGTTCTAAGTTAGCAGTCAATAGCTGCTGATTTTTCTTAGCAAAAGCTCGACGCTCATTAGCTTCTTGGGCATAGATTTTAATTAAGGCAATGCCACTGATATCCTCCTGAATGAGTTCGCTAATGTCAGAGAGTTGCTCTTGGACTGCTGCTTGTTGTTTGCGTAAGCGATCGCTAAACAGACTCACCAGCAAGAGCATAAAAGGGTACACTGCCAGGGAGGCTAGTGTGAGATCCACACTAATGGCCAGCATTACAGGCAGTGTCAGGGCGTAGGCAAACACAGTATTTGCCAAACTCAAAACTGCAAAACCCAATAAACGCTTGATATTGTCCACATCACTGGTAGCCCGATTAATCAAATCGCCAGCAGTATTACTGGCAAAATAAGCCGGCTCCAGCTTGAGTAAGTGTTCAAAAATCCGTTGTTTCAGGTCAAATTCTACCTGACGCCCCACCCCAAATAGCCAAATGCGGGATGCCATCCGCATTAGCCACATTGCCGAACTAAGTAAGACAATGATCACTACGTAATGTAGTATTTGGTTCCAACTGAAGGTTGTCGAGAGTTTATCGACACCAGCACGAATCAACCAAGGGATATAAACGCCCAGTGCATTAACAGACAACAAAGCCAGAATGCCCAAGGACATTTCCTGCCAATGGGGTCGTAGGTAAGCACTGAGTTTAGCGAGTCGTCGAGATTTTGCCATTCAAGCAATTTTGCAACTTTATCATCATAGATTAACTGCTAGTCCCAGCAGGCAGCTATGCAGAGGGAATGGGGAATGGGGAATGGGGAAGGGTAAAAACCTATTTGGGGACAGTGGGCTAACTAATTCAACCCTTTGCCCTTTACCCTTTACCCTTTACCCCTTTTTTTACTTTATTACCGCTGAACACGCAAGAACCTGTAAACTTCAGCGAGATAACTTTCCCAAGTTCTTGTTGTCAATAGCAACGTTTCTGAATTTGGTACAAAGTCTTCAAGCCGTAACCCGCGTGTGCGAATATCTTGAGGATTTCCTTGTAATAGGTATGGAGGCACTCTCAAATTATAAGAAAGAATGCTATCCCCAGTCACATCAGAGATATTCGCGGCGATGTTTTGTTGCCCTAATGCTACCAGTGTCCCAGATATTGGTGCGGCACTTGCTACATAGGTTTCGCCTGTCATTGCTAGAGGTGCTCTATAAAGGAAATAGGCGACTGCTGGTGTGCTTGCCAACAGCAAAATCGTCAGTGACCAACCTATCAAGTATCCTCCTGGTTTGTCTATTCCACCTCCTTTGATTTTCTGAGCTGCAAGAATCATCAGTAAAACAGAAGCTCCTAGAGGCTTGAGTGGAAAAGATATCATCCTCCACAACGACGCCACAGCTGGTTCGTTGGGGTTAAGAAATGACAGGGCTACGATTACCAAGATAACGACTAAGATTAATCGTCCTACAAAAGTTCCAGAGGGATAAAATCTCTGGAACAGAGAATATACGATAGTGCCAATCAGCAGCCACAGTAGTACCCGGCTTAGCAATAGAAACATAGATTAACTCTCAAATTTTCTGGTGCGGTGAGCCAGTGTGGTGGTGAGGCAGTTCACTTTTTTGATTGGGTTTCCCAAGCCACTGCCTTTTACGGGAGGTAACCCCCGCAACGGAGTGGCTTCCCAGAAGGAACTGCCGTGCATAATTTCCCTGTATAAAACAACTGGCGACTTCCTAGCTTTAGCGACGCTATAAACGTCACCCGTAAGGGCCAACCGAGAGGTTCCGGGAAATGGATTTATTTGATTGTCAAATTGTAATCGCACTGTTTGACTTAAAATACTTCAAACCTCACACCCAAAGACTACTACCGTCGTAGTGATTTTAGTGCAATTTTTTGACACTGCGCCTATTATTTATAATTTTCCAGAAGAGTAATGTAGCACCGGTAAACTAAATTAATTGAGTAATCCACTCAAAAGGAAAAACTATGTCGCCTGGAAAGCCTACCATTTTGGTAACAGGGGGAGCTGGATATATTGGTTCCCATACAGTGCTTGCCTTGAAGCAAGCGGGTTATAACGTTGTCATACTTGATAATCTGGTCTATGGGCATCGTGAACTTGTAGAAAAGGTTTTAGAGGTAGAACTGATTGTTGGGGATACAGGCGATCGCGCTTTGCTAGATGACATATTTAAAACTCACGATATTTCTGCTGTGATGCACTTTTCTGCTTACGCTTACGTAGGAGAATCGGTGACTGACCCAGCCAAATATTACCGGAATAATGTCCTTGGTACTTTTAGCCTGTTAGAAGCGATGCTGGCGGCATCTGTGAAGAAATTTGTCTTTTCTTCTACCTGTGCCACCTATGGGGTACCAGAATTCGTGCCCATTCCAGAAACCCATCCCCAAAATCCGATTAATCCTTATGGCGCTACAAAGCTAATGGTAGAGCGGATTCTCTCTGATTTTGATGTTGCTTACGGTTTCCAATCAGTGCGTTTTCGCTATTTTAATGCTGCTGGTGCTAATCCCAATGGCTTACTCGGCGAGGATCACAACCCAGAAACCCATTTGATTCCCTTGGTGCTAATGACAGCTTTAGGCAAAAGAGAATCCATCTCAATTTTCGGCACCGATTACCCCACACCCGATGGTACTTGTATTCGCGATTATATTCATGTCAACGATTTAGCAGATGCCCATATTTTGGGATTGGAATATTTATTAAAAGGTGGCGATAGCGAAGTTTTTAATTTGGGTAACGGCAGCGGTTTCTCCGTCAGAGAAGTCATTGCCGCAGCCGAAGAAGTGACAGGAATTTCCATACCAGTAGAAGAACGCGATCGCCGTCCTGGCGATCCCCCAATTCTCATCGGTACCAGCGAGAAAGCCAGAACAATCTTAGGCTGGAAACCTCAGTATCCATCCATCCAAGATATTGTCACTCATGCGTGGCAGTGGCATCAAAAGCGACACAAATAGGAGGGGAATGGGGAATGGGGAATGGGGAATGGGGAATGGGGAATGGGGAATGGGGAATAGGAAAGAATAATAATTATTTGCTTCCCCTGCTCCCCCTGCTTCCCCTGCTCCCCCTGCTCCCTCATCTCCCTACTTACTCCCCACTCCGCCTCATATTTTGCAGTACGACAACTAAGATGCCGATAAATCCGAGAATTGGAAGTGCGATCGCCCAAGTTGGTAATTTTTGAGATTCACCCTCTACCAAATCACCATTGACATCTCGTAGGTTTCGTGAATTCTGTGTAGAGCCACCTGCTACAGTAACTTCAAATTTGAAGTTAAAGGGTTTGAATCTTGCCCCGGAGGCTGGTTTTCCATTTAGTTGCAACTCATAAATCCCTGGCTTGGGAAAGACAACTTCTGCTCCTGGGATACCTTTATAGCGTTCAGCTGTCACAGGTTCTAACTGTGGTTCTAGGAGTGGTGGCTCTCCGGTAGCATAAGGTTGGGCATAAACAGCCAACTGACAATTACACTGTGAGAGGGGAATCACCCTTCCACCTCTGCGAGTAAGTGCAAACCAAGCTTGAGAGGGTTCTCCAGCACGGGGATTATCATTTGGTTCAATGTGGAGAGTACCGCCGACATCTCCGGATACTTCCACTTTATGAGCAGATGCAGGGTGCAGATTAGTTATTGATATAACTAAGCAACTCAGGAATAATAAATACTTTATTGTTCCTTGACTCTGCCAAGAAATGTTTTTGAGCGGGTAACGCCTCTGTTTTTGACTCGTTGGCGTGGAGCCAGAAAATAAGGATGATTTACCGCGATTTGGTTGGGGGAACATAAAACTTTTCTACGGCTAACTTTGACCAAAAAAAGCGCGAACGCACCATCAATACACTGAGGGTAATAATTCCCATCAGTACTGCTGCTAATTTATTTCCCCAAGTTGATTGCAAGGAACCCAGGTAATGGGAACCAATCAACACAGCATGAATGGCACTCAAGAGCAAGGCTGGCACACCCAATAGATGAATCTGTCGCCAACGCTTGCCCAAAGATTTTTGCAAAGATTCCCAACTCGTTAAAGCGGCGGGGGACATTAATAACAATGCTACAGCACCCGCAGCCATACCCCACTGAAATTCTGGCGGCAGAAAAGAAAAGGCGGCAAAATTCCATTGCAATGAGTGTTCTATCATGTGGACGGTGTGAACCACAGAAAGCACAAAAGATCCCACCCCCAAGCCCCGGCGATAACGCAGTGGTGAAGCCCACAAGCCACTAATAGGACGCGCAATTAACGCCAAGATTAAGCAAATTAAAGCGGCGTGTCCGGTGTAATCTACCATTGTGTCACCAGTCCGCAACAAGGTGATGACGCCAATGGTGAGCGTCACCCAACCGCCTAATCGAAACAATTGACTGCGCCTGTCTTTACTTACCAATGATGTGGAGACACCTACCCCCAGCATCGTGGGTAGGGTTCCCAAGCCAAAAGCCAGCATAGTAGCTGTACCCATCCATAAATTGCCAGTTTCAGCAGCTTTAATTTGGGCTGCATACAGGAAACCACAGGGCATTAAACCCCAAGTCATCCCCAAAAGCATTGGTGTCCACCATTTGGTTTTTAAGGAAAGCTTAACCATTCCGGTGCTGAGGCGATCGTGTAAACTACCTTGCAATAGGGGATGTAATACGGGAATGCGCGGCAGTAAATCGGGTTTTACTTGTCCTAAGCCAAACCAAATCAGCATTACACCAGTTAGAATTGCCATCCAGCGCCGGAAGTCACTGCCAACACCCGCTAGCTGTCCACCTTGCAACAATACTGAACCCAACGCCCCAATGCCAGCACCGACTAGAGCGTAGCTCAACATTCGCCCCAGGTTTAGCAGAATGTGAAATTTTAATTGCTGTTGCCAAGTGTCAGACTTTTCTAAGGTTGATGTCCGTCCCAAAGAGACTGTTTGCGCTATTTTTGGCTGATGAGACAGGGAAAACGCCACTGTTAAAGGGCCACACATCCCAAAGCAATGTCCAAAACTCCCCAGGAACCCCAGGATTGAAATCAGCAGTAAATCTACCATAAAAAAAGTCCTGAGTTCTGAGTCATGAGTCTTGAGTCTAAAAATAAAGATTTTGAAGAATTAAGAAGAACTTTTTTTCTCTTCTTCTTTGCTCAGTACGGGCTAAACGCCCTGCTACCGCTAACAGTACTCAGCACTCCTCTAGTGCGGCACTGTAACTGAAGTTGCGATCGCTGTCAAAAGACAAAGCGTCAAACTCGATGTTTACTTATGAGGAAAGAAGAAAGCAAATATACCTGGCGATTAGAAATCGTGATAAGTACTTTTCCCTTAGAGCCTATTTATAAAGTAAATATTAAGTAGAGTATATTACGGCTGTGTAGGTATTGGATGGTTTGAGAAAATCTATATTTGTTGCATTTTTATTGACTTGAAAGTTTGAAACTGATATTAAATAATCATTGCTAGTTCGTTCTAATAAAAGGAATTTGTATTGAGGCTTTGAATTAACAATAAACTTATCAACCTAGCAGGAAAATCTTGATTTTACTAAAGTAAACAAAAAACTCATGTAGTAAGATTTAACTAAAACTTTAAACAATTATTTTTTAGTGCATATCATAGTCAAAATCAATGACTTACTTAACTAAAATTAGCAATTTTATTAAAGTTAAATAAATATTAGGCGAATATCTTTAAAAAGATAAAAGCTTTATTTATTAACTTTTGCCTTTTCAAATCAATAGTTAACAACTAAGCCTGAAATAATTTTAATACTTACAGAAAATTGCAAGTAAATGAGGTACACAATGCATGAGTTTAATCAGATATAAACCTTGTCTACTTTGAGAACCGTAGTTTTGTAGGTTGGGTGCAGCGATAGCGTAATCCAACATAAAATTTGGTGGTAATGTTGGGTTGCGTTTCACTCCACCCAACCTACATAAATATATCTTTTAAAAAACTCTAGGTTTCAACATAGATGAGGTTTAAACAATTTTTAACTCTACCTTATGCCTCAAAATACGTAGTTTTGTACTTCCTTTATGCAAAAAAAAACTACTGCAAGAAATCTTTGATTTGCACTTGCCCAGTCATTTGTAAAACTGCTCAAATACATTAAAAACCTATTATGCAAAACACAATTTTAACGGCAGCAATTTTCTTATTTTCATTCATGTTTACACTGAAGGTAGAAGCTGCTGATTTTGAACAGATTTATGTGTTTGGTGACAGTTATTCTGATAATGGGAATTTTTACAAGATCACAAAAAGTGAATTGGGTATAGGTATTCCCCCCCAACCTTACAAAGATGGGCGTTTTTCTAATGGGCCAGTCTGGGTGGAATATCTTGCACAAGATATGGGCTTAAATCCCTCTAACATTACTAACCTTGCTGTTGGTGGTGCTGAATCTGGGTTATATAACGTTACTATACCTCCTATACCTGGTTTATATTTAACAGGAGTCTTATCTCAGATTAAGAAATTTACAGCAGTTAATAAGTCGGTTAACCCAAATGCGCTTTATATCGTGTGGGGCGGTACGAATGATTTCCTTTACTCTCAAAGTGCTGTAAATCCTAGCCAACCAGTTACAAATATATCAACAGCGGTGCGTGCTCTTGCCAATGTTGGGGCTAAAAATATCCTAGTGGCTAATTTATTCAATTTGGGAGACTTACCGGGTACAAGAAATAGTTCAACCTCCACACAACTTAATGATTCGATCACTGAATATAATATCGAGTTGATTAAAAGCCTCGATTCTTTAAGCCAAGAACTAAATAATGTAAACATCATTTTTTTAGATGTTAATTATTTATTTAAACAACTTTTAGCTAATTCTAGACAATATGAGTTTACAAATGTACTCGACTCTTGCATAGGAAACTCAGTTTTAATAACTATACCAGCTTCTACTCCATCATTTGAATGTAAAGCCAACCCAGACAGGTTCTTATTCTGGGACAGCATCCATCCTACAACTGCTGGTCATAAAATTATCGCGGAATATGCAGCTTCAGTGTTAAAGTCTCAACCTATCTTGAAGTCTTTTAAGAAATTAGGAAAATCTAGAAAATAGAACTATTCCTTGAAGGAGGCAGAAGCAGTAAATCAGGATTTATTCGGACTGGCTGGAAGTAAAGGAACAATTTCAGCGCACACAGAACAACAAAAAACTACTGAGACTTCATGAGAAAATTTTGATGTTGATCTAGACGATGATTAATTCATTCTGACTGGGGATTTGCGCTACCTTAAGTCAGGAAGCCAAGGATAAATTACATGAAAAAATGGATTTGGCTGATGCTGTTGGTGCTGATGGCAGTTGCTGTGGTGGGTAGCAGAGGGAGCACATTTTTTGAACAGCGTCCCTCACCAGCAATTGTTGAGCGCACTCCAGTGGAAACATCCCAACCACAGCCAGAGTTACAGGAAGTTGACAATACCCTACAAGTGTCTGCTGACAAGCTGTTAAACCATATCCAAAAGTTAAATTTTCAGCGCTACACAACACAAGAGCGATCGCTTACTCGCACTTATATCACAACTGAACTCACAAAATTAGGCTGGAAACCTAAATTAGAAAAGTTCTCTGACGGTGTGAATATTTTTGCTGAACGCCCAGGAACTAACAAAGCCGCTAAAGCAATTCTTGTGGGAGCGCATTACGACACTGTTGCTTCATCGCCCGGTGCCGATGATAATGCCAGCGGTATAGCCGTATTGCTGGAAGTAGCTCGGTTACTCGGTTCTCGTCCCACGCCACGGACGTTACAGCTAGCTTTTTTTGACCAGGAGGAAATAGGACTTTTGGGTAGTCAGGCTTTTGTGAGCAAGACAGCACGCTTGCAAAATTTAGGCGGAGCGATCGTCATGGATATGGTAGGTTATGCATGTTACACTCCTGGGTGTCAAAAATACCCTGCTGGATTGCCTGTTACCCCACCTAGCGACAAGGGCGACTTTTTGGCAGTAGTCGGTGATACAGAACATTTGCCTTTACTGAATGCCTTTCAAAACTCGCAGAACGTCCCCTCAATCGCCCTGAATAAAGAAGAATCAAATCTGCCAGCAGTCTTGACACTGCCGATTCCTTTTAAAGGTTTACTGACACCCGATACCCTACGCAGCGACCATGCACCATTTTGGTATCAAGGTGTGGGTGCTGTGCTGGTCACAGATACCGCAAATTTACGCACTCCCCACTATCATCAACCTAGCGATGTTCCAGCGACTATCGAGCGATCGTTCTTCACAGGAGCAGCACAGATTGTAGTCAATGCGACTACTGCCTTGTTAGAGAAGACCGAAGTTTTGGAAACTCAACCACCAAACTGATTCATAAATTATGAATTATCTTGACTAGTACAGCACGGCGGAAATAAACCACCCATTCCCAATCAACAAAACCCTTACGCTGTCTTCATTTTTAATTTTTAATTTTTAATTTTTAATTCCGCCTTGCGGTACTAGTGTTTGGTTCAGGGAAAGTTAACGTCCAGTTATCTTTATTGTTGATCTGGAAGTACAAACCTCGGAGAATAAGCCGCAGAGCTGTTCGAGTTCTAATAAATTTCCTCACCAGATAAGTGCCTGGTTCAGCCAAGATATCATTAAAGTTTTTTCTATAACCAAATTGTTTTGAACAGTAACTGCCAGCACCTTGGACTGTTAACACAAAAAATGGAGATTGTTTGTATTCATCAGGAATCATAAAGATGCCATATACATGGTGACGACCACGCCACGGCTGAACAATAACTTTAGTAGCGCGTACTTGGAATTTTGTAGTTTTTGATGTGAGAAAAGTCTCGAAATTGCAATCAGAGTTATTCACAGGCCACCACAGTGTAATAATACTCAGGGAGAGCAGCAAGATTAAAATATAGCGGAGTCTGTGACGCATAAATCTAAGAAAAAGTTTTGAGGCGGCTGGTAGAATTTGATGAGTAATGATAATGCAGCTACAGCGGTAAGACTATCCACCTGCAACACCTCTGCAACACGTTCTACAAGTCATTTTCATTGTTAATTAGTCATTAGTACTAATGACCAATTACTAATTACTAAGAGGATGTTTGAAAAGTCCTCTTATCGGGATATAAAATTTTAGATCCCCCTAAATTCCCCTTAAAAAGGGGGACTTTAAGAAGTTTCCCCCCTTTTTTAACTACGGTGTACACACAAATCCTAAAAACCTAGCTTGATAAGACTTTCCTCGTTCCCAGTCTCCGACTGGGAATGCATTCATTGAGTCAGAGACTCAATGCCAGATTGGAGGCAGAGCCTCCACTAGGAGCATTCCCATGTAGAACATGGGAACGAGATCAAAACGAGGTAAACGAGATAAACGAGAGAAGAATGGAAAATCAAGCTTTTTTCGACTTGTGTGTACACCGTAGCCCTTTTTTAAGGGGGGCTAGGGGGGATCGAAAAGTGCCTTAAATCACAGCAAAACACTTTTAAAATAACCTCTAAATCGGCAGGTGGCTATTCCTTCCATTCCTGTTGTTGGGATGGGATTAACACTGATTTTTTGACCCCATATATAAATCTAGTTACTCTGAATAAATAATTTTTGATTGTCGCTGTTACAGTATTAAACCTAGCTGAGAAACAATCGAGCTTTTGTGGCTGTTAACACTGATTTATGCTCAATTTTTTAGCTGTGATAAATTCTACAATTTGTTGCTTTTGTTATGCTTTTGATGTGGCTCTGTTTGGATCAGCAGTTACTTTGAGGAGATCAGAGCGTAGGCGTAGCCCGTCGTAGACATCGCAATCAAGTTCAGGAAAAAATCTACTTTTATTTTTAGGCAATTAATGGGGTAGTCAAATACACAAATATCCGTTATATTCCCGTAAGTAACACTTGGTATAAATATTTATGGGAATAAGTTGGAGAAGTCTTAAGACAGTTGCGGGTTTCTTTGGTGCGATTATACTTACATCGTTCGGGACAAATGCTTCGGCCATTGCGGCTGACACAGTTGTGGTGCGTTTGGGTTTATTTACAGAATCCATCTCTCTTGCTGAGTTACAAAAGGCTGCAAAAACTGGAAAATTACCTGGAAGTTTGCAGCCTTACGCTAAAGGATTATCTGAAGAACAACGCCGCTTTTTCTTAGGGGCGCTAGGTATGAATATACCGATGAATGTTGTCACCATTAATCGGTTAGTTAATACCCAGATTGGCACAACTATTCTCAATGACTTTGCTACAGCTTTAGCCCGAAAAGACAAAGCTGGGGTACAAGCACTGAGAGCAGGATTAGTATTAGGCTCTACTGCACCGCAGGGTCTTTCTATACTGAGTTTTATCGCCGCTTATCCCAGTAAACGCCTAGAAATTGATTTGCCACAGGCTTTTGTGGTTGCAGGGAGTTTGAATACAGCTTTTTGGCGTACTCAACAATTTATGCTAGCGATCGCTCCCCAACTCGACCCCATAACACCACAGCCTAGAACACCACAGGTTGCTTTCCCTTTTGATCCGAGTCAAGCAGGAAGCGCTCAAGTAAAAATACTCAACTTAAGCCTAAATGACCAAAAGCGCGATCGCAAAATCCCAGTTGATGTTTACTGGTCAACTGCTGCAACTCCCGACAAACCTGTAATTGTCTTTTCTCACGGCTTCGGTTCAGTCCGCACGGACTTGCGTTACCTAGCAGAACATTTTGCATCCCACGGTTATGTAGTAGCAGCTTTAGAACATCCCGGTAGTAATGAGGCAAATACTAACTTGGCATTACAAGGTAAAACCAGAATTGTAAAGCCTCAAGAGTTTTTGGATCGTCCTCAAGATATTAGTTTTGTTCTCGACGAATTAGAAAAGCTCAACCAAACGGCTAATAATCCCCTTGTTGGGAAACTTGCAACTACGAACGCGATGGTTGTTGGCTATTCTTTTGGTGGTGGTACAGCTTTAACAATTGCTGGAGCCGAGTTACAACTGGAACATCTCAAACAACGCTGCAAAAAGAACTTGACTAGCTTAAGTCTGGCAGAAGGTATGCAGTGCATCGCTGAAGAATTGCCAGAAAATAGCTATCAACTACGGGATACTAGAATCAAACAGGCGATCGCTCTTAATCCAACAACTTCTCTGATTTTTGGCAAAACTGGGTTAACTAAGGTGCAAGTTCCTACCCTAGTATTAGCAGGTTCCGCAGATAAAACTACCCCAGCTTTAACTGAACAAATTGTGGGATTTGACAAAATTCCATCCCCCAAATGGCTAGCTGGTATACTTGGGGGTACTCATCTAAGTGTAAAAGATCCCAGTACCACTTTGGATCAGGCAGGACAACCGAATACACCGATTAGTGGCGGTGAAGTGGTGGGTGAACAAGCCGCTGATGTACGTAAGTACGTTAAAGCTATAGCTTTGGCCTTTGCTGCACAGATGACTCCAGAAGCTAAAAACTACGCTGTGTTTCTGACATCAGATTATGCCCAGTTTGCTTCAACTCCCGCATTCCCATTTCGCTTAATTACCCAGATTCCTCCTGATGCTATGGCAGTGGTGAAAGAATTTGTTGATAAATAAGGGCCTTCCAATTCAAAAAATATCCAATTTTTTTGTAAGGGAACCAGTGCGTTGCCAAGGGTTGTCTGAGGGTCGTTTTCCCCCAATAGCACAGCCTCTCATGGAGTAGAGGCTGTGCCAACAAGTCTGCATACCACTACGAAGAAGGAAGCTTTAACAGTAGGGATACGGGGAACACTAGAAGCAGCAGATCATCCAGCCTCCCCATCCCCTTGTCCTTTCAATAAAATTGGACTTAATTTTTGAGATTTTACTTAAATAAAATTATACAAACTTGATATTAACTTTATAGTTGCTGCTAAGTCAATTTTAAAATTTTACAGTAAAAATAAGTATTTATATATAAACTTTATAATTGTTTTGTTAAAAATAATAGAAGCTTAAGAGTGTAAAAAAAATCGGAGTATCTGCTGGATAATACATATGTATTCTGACTACAATGCCAAAAATTAATGAACACAAGTAGTTTCTTGGTACAAAAATATGTTTGTGTATTGATTGGCGTAAATTTGTTTAAATTCACAAAAATGGTAGAAAATTTTTATCTGCAACAAGCCACAAATAAACCAAAAATAAAAAAATCAAGGCTTTTTTGTTGATTTAGATAATAATTAGTTCCCGATACATAATATTATAAAACTGATTTTGGATTCAGAATTAAACAATTAGTCCATTTCACTCAAGCTCATGCAACTCTATACAACTCGTGAAATCGAACAACTCCAGCAACATGAAGACCTTCCTTACTTAATTGAAATTATGGAGTGGGTGAAAAATTTTTTAGGAAGGCCTCATCCTAACTTAGGAAGAACTGGTGCAGTTTGCCCTTTTGTACCTTTATCTCTCAAGTCAAATACTATTCGTCTGGCAGTTATTCGCACAAAAGATTTGTATTCAGAACAATTAGAAGATGTTGTTGGACGCTACCGAGATATCTTTCTTGAAATGGATATTAAAGAGCAGGAATTAGCAATCAATAAAGCTTTTTTACTTATCTTTCCTGACGTTCATATAGAAGACGCTACTAAACTAATAGATAGTGTCCAACAAAAACTTAAACCTTTGTTTGTTGAATCAGGACTGATGATAGGAGAATTTCATAAACGTAATGACAGTCCTGGTTTGCACAACCCAAACTTTCGTCCACTTCGTAGCCCTATTCCCTTGTTGGCTATCCGGTTTATGGTTGAAGCTGACCTTCCATTTCTTCAGAGTCCGACTGATCCACGCTTACGTATTCGGTATCTGGAAGCTTATTTAAAGCGTTTTGGTAATAAATTTATAGATGAAACAAAGTTTAAAAATGCTCATCAAGCATTGGCTTTAGCGAAAGAACAACTTCAAAAAGAAAATTTACTGAGTTATTGCACATAAATAAAATGGCCAAAGAAATAGAGCGGAAATATTTAGTGAGAGGAAATAGCTGGAGAGGATTAGCTGAGGGTATTGTTTATCGTCAAGGATACATTGCCACACAAGACAAAGGGACTGTACGTATACGTATAGTAGGAGAAAAAAGTTATTTGACAATTAAAGGCCCTAATATTAAATATTCCAGATTAGAGTTTGAGTATCCTATTCCTCTTGAAGATGCTCAAGAAATGCTTGAGACATTGTGTGAACGTCCCTTTATAGAAAAAATCAGATATAAAATAGAGTTGGGCGGTTTAATTTGGGAAATAGATGAGTTTGATGGTGTTAATAAAGGACTAATTTTAGCAGAAGTTGAACTCAGTGATGAAAACCAACAATTTGAACTACCAACCTGGATTGGAGAAGAAGTTTCTGATGACTTCAGATATTTCAACAGTAATCTAGTAAAACACCCTTTTTCACAATGGTAATGGCCGAAATATTGGTGATAAGCACACCCTTATGGGGAAGCAAGCTACACGCACCCTCTCCCACATATAGCCAGCCATTTTCAATCCGGTGAGGTAAAGGTGTGCAAATAGACCTAACCCCCTAACCGCCTTCGGGAAGGCGGTTAGGGGGTTAGGTCAAAATTGTACTTCACGCTTGTCGAGAAACGCTATAGCGTCATTACGAATTACGATTCACAAAATTAAAAAGGGGGATTTTGGGGATCTAAAATTTTTGATACCGACAAGAGGACTTTTCAAACATCCTTTACGAGACACTACACAGACGCTTACGCCAGAAAATCTCCTAAGCTTGCAATGCTTTAAACCACTTATTCAAAACGGTGCTGATGGTTTTCTTAATTTGATGGTTACGACTCCACTTTTGGAATGCCATTTCATACTCTTCACCTTTAATTTGAAAGGTATTCCAGACATCCAGTCCTACAGGTAATCCGCAGAATAGTAAAATATACAGCGACCAAGAAATTCCGCCACCAGCAATTAAATCAACCAGTATCAAAAAGCCATTGAAAATTGCATAATTGCCTACACGCTTCTGAAATCTTCTGATACGGTAAGCGTCAAAAGCTTTTCGTTGTTGGACTTGTCCCTGTTGGACTACCCAATCACGCTCTGCTAATTTTAAAGATTCAGGTGAAATTTCTAACTCAGCAGCAATTTCTAATATCTGTTCATAAGAAAATTCTGTGTCTTTGTCATCAGCTTGACGAGCGATCGCTAAGTGCAGAATTTGCTGAACATCTTCTTGGCTATAAGAGCGGAGGCTCTTGGGTTCAAATGTCGTCATAATTCTTTCTCTTAATATTACTTTCAATAGAAATTTGCTACCCGATAGATTTTCAGCAGCGACGCTAGTACTATTTCCATTATTCTTACATTAGCAAATCTAGATGCTGTCCTGCATTGAATGTATTGGATTTTTAACTTTGAGTAAAAAGCGTCTATCTCTCGTCTATTTTTGGTTGTCGATAGGCATAAATATCTTGAATAACTTGTACCCAACCGTTAGAGACAGATTCGAGGATGCGATCGCCTTTTTCTTTTGTTGCGGTAGTCGCATCGCCAATTACTCCGCTTTTACTGATATCTCGCGTCACCCAAGCCACAGGTAACTTACCCTCCAAACTCAGTAAACTACTTTCTGACTGTTCTGGTGGATATTCTGCAACAGCTTTCTCTAGCTTCACTTGTTCTGGCAAAATCGATAACATAATGCTAGTTTCAGCGTCTCCAGCGTGCATTCCTCGCGCTGCCTCTTTCGGAGTCAATAAATCTTTAGTTATATGAGGCACGCGCCAAGTAAACAAGGGGAATACCAAAAAGTCATCATATTTAACGTGCAAATCTCGCGCCGCCATTTGCATAACTTGGGGTTGTCCGCCGTGGGAGTTCATTAACACCAGTTTTCTAAAGCCAGCCCGGTAAATACTTTCTCCCACTTCCATAATGATTGCCGTGAGAGTTGCCGTACTTAGGGTAATCGTACCGGGAAAGTGCCAGTGTTCGTTAGATTTGCCATAATAAAGGTTTGGTAAAGCATAAGCGGGAATACTGGCATCCAGCTTTTCCATTGCTTTTCCCAGCACCCCCACACCGATCGCAGCATCTACAATCAAAGGCAAATGAGGGCCATGTTGCTCAATTGCCCCTACTGGCTGGATGATTACCACGTTTTCCTTATCTGGCATTGCCTGAATATCAGTCCAGGTAAGGTAGGGAAAAAAGCGTTCTGGTGGAATGAAGCTATGCATATTAGTTAAATTTATATTTTAGGGCATTGGGAAAAAGGAGGCAGGAGGCAGGAGGCAGAAGGCAGAAGTTCTTTAATTTTGAATTTTGAATTGATTTCTCCCCTATCTCCGCACTCCCCCCAATATAAAGACTCTCCAAACATCCAGATATTATCAAATTCAACAGAGCATAATAACGAAATAACAAGCATTAACAAGGATGTAACTCAATGGTTGAAGAAAATGGATCGATTCGTACCCTATCAGTTGATATTGGCGGTAGTGGCGTTAAGGCAATGGTTTTGGATATTACGGGGCATCCTGTAACTGAAAGAGTGCGTTTAGATACACCCCAACCTGCTACACCGGAGGTTGTAATTAATGCAATTGTTGTGTTGGCGGCGGCTCAAGGTGAATTTCATCGCGTTTCGGTCGGTTTTCCTGGTGTGGTGCGGTGTGGAGTCACAGAAACAGCGGTAAACTTACATCCAGATTGGATCGGATTTGATTTGGAAACAGCATTATTAAAACATTTAAACAAGCCTGTGCGGGTGATTAATGATGCAGATATGCAGGGGTTTGGTGCGATCGCAGGTAAAGGTCTAGAAATGGTGATTACTCTGGGTACAGGGTTTGGTTCGGCTTTATTTATAGATGGTAAGCTAGTGCCGAATATGGAAATGGGGCATCATCCGTTTCGCAAAGGAGAGACTTTTGAGCAGCAGTTGGGGCGTGCAGAGTTAGAAAAAATTGGTGATAAAAGATGGAATAGGCGTTTAGAAAAAGCGATCGCATCCTTGCAACATCTGTTCAATTATGATTACCTTTACATTGGCGGTGGTGAAGCTGTAAGAGTGAATTTACAGCTACCGTTAAATGTCAAACTCATCCCCAATATCACTGGTTTATTAGGTGGTATTGCTTTATGGCGAGATGAGAAAAGGTAAAGTATTCAGAATTCTGATTTCTGATTTCTGATTCCTGTTTTATTAAGGTGCTTCTTTTCTCAAGATTTAAAAATGTTATAAAAATTAACATAAGCTAGGCAAGAGAATTGTATAGACATTTTTTCCGTGCCCCCGTGTAACTTTGTCATGCAGTAATCTAAACTCTAGTTAAAATTTAAGACCGTGCAACAACGTTGTGCGGTTTCATTATTTTGAAGCTAAAGTATGCACTTTCCGAGAAAAATTTCCTAAAAAAGTAGATATTTAGGAATTATGGCTGAAGACTTCCAGAGTTTATGAATTCTGATTTCTGAATCCTGGCTTCTTCTTCCAAATAACCTCTGAGAGAGGACATTTTTTTTGTAATTAACAATTGATTTTGTTGTCAAATGTTGCATTGATGAATGCTTAAAAACCTGACTCAGTGAATATAGCAGTATTTTTTGTAGCAGTATAAATATGATAAAAGTAGCATCAGCATACCAAGCACCAGCCGAAGACAATTAGACAAATTGGTTTCATGACATTCCCAGATGATCATATAGTATGTTATTGTCTAAACCGTTGATTTAAATATCATATTTGACAAATTGATGCCTGGATGAAAGATAAAAAAAGCACAAAGCTAATAATATTAGTCTGATTAAACGGAATGGGAGGTGAGTAAATATGAGCCTGACAATATTATCTGAAAAAATTAGTACATGATTTTTTATTTGGTCAGTATGAACTATCCCGGACAACAGCAATGTTGTTAGTTAAAAGAAATATTGCTTGAAGTAAAATGAACTACAATGAGTGAAATTGGCCTGATGATGACGGGCGTGTTAACAATAAGACAAGCATCTGGGGCCAATTTGCCACAGCAGCAATTATTTCAGATGGAAAATGACGTAAACCAGTCAAAACAGAGTCAGTTAGAGATGACTGCTCAAGTCACACCACCTGAATTTATGCAGACAGATGAGGTTTCCCAGGCTTCTCCCTCAGCGATCGCACTAACAAAAGAACACATACTTAAGAAAATCGGCAAAAATAATCAGTTCCTAGCTTCTTCCAACTTAGGTCAGCCTAAGAAATATGCTCAGGCTGGAGTTAGAATCCGTGTAAAGGCTACAGGACGGTTCCAGAAGTTTAGTAGCCAACCTATGCCGACTCTTTATTTCGGTAGCTCTGGTGTTGCTGTAAGAGTCTTACAACGGCTGTTAGTGTCTAATGGTTATACCGTTAGAGTGGATGGGATTTATGGCGCACTGACAGAGACGGCTGTCAAAGCCTTTCAAAATCAACAGAATTTAGCAACAGATGGAGTAGTTGGTCAACGAACCTGGCGGGCATTAACAATTTAGTCATTTGTCCTTAGCCCTTAGTCCTTGGCTAATGACAAATGACAAATGACAAACTAACGATACTGATGTTGCTCTAATAGCTGTTGCGCTCTTGGCTTGTAAATTAAATAGAACAAAGCCTCAATGTAGCGCAACAAATCTTCCCGATTTTCCTTCGATGTAAAGTTCCAGAAGCCATAAATCCGTGCTAATGATAACAGCTTGGTAGTGTGAATTTTCCAAGTATAAGTGCTGTAAACCCGGTCAATTGCTCGCAGGGAAATTTCATTCCAATAGTTAGGATTTTGTTCGCATTTAGTGATAAAATCCACTATTTTTGTGGCTGTCTCTTCTAAATTCGTTGGGTTAATGTAGAAACCATTAACCTTATCTTGAATAATCTCCAATGGGCCACCAAATTGTGTAGCAAAAGTAGGTAAGCCTGAAACCATCGCCTCTAAAATTGTCAAACCAAAAGCTTCAAATAAAGCTGGTTGGACAAAAATTCCCTGATGATCTGCAATAACTCGGTAAATTTCACCAGAATCATTTTTAGTCAGGCGCACACCCAGCCAACGAATCTTTCCGTGGAGATTGTACTGATCAATTGTTTGGTAGAGTTTGATAATTTCGTCACGTTCTTCGTTGTCGCCTGATTCTTCAACGCGCAATTTACCCGCCACCAAAATTAAGTTGCAATGCTCTTGTAATTCTTTACTTTGACCAAAGCATTCAGCTAAACCTGTGAGGTTTTTGATGTGGTCAAGACGCGCCATTGAAAATAGAGGGCGCTTGTTAGGATCATCGAGTTTGCCAAAGATTTGAGTGGGATCTTCCAGAGTAAAGAGTATTTCTGCAAGGCGTTGGCGATCGCTCTCCACCCGATCTTTAGTCCTAGTGTAGGGGAAGTAATTATTTTCGTTTACTCCAGGCGGCACGACATTAAATTTGGGACTAAATAATTCAATGCCATTGGTTACGTGGTACAACTCCGGCATGGTGAAACACTTATAAGACTCGTACTGTCCCACACTATCCGGTGTGCCGACAATTTCTTGGTAGGTGCTGCTGATTACAAAATTGGCAGCATTCATGGCAATCAAGTCAGCTGTGAATTGCAAAGAAAAATGATATTTCTCCTCCAAATCTTGCCAGTAGAGGTTACTGAACAAGTATTTAGATTTTTCCAAAGCATGGGCAACATTGCATTGGGTAACTTTCAATCGTCGCGCCAGCAAAAATGCCACTAAATTTCCATCAGTATAGTTTCCAACTATTAAGTCAGGTGTGCCGTGAAATTCTGCGCGTAGTTCTCTTTCTGAGTCAATGGCGAAAGTTTCTAGATAAGGCCAAAACTCAAACCGAGAAATCCAGTTTTGAGTCATGTTGGGATTAAATTCCCGTAAAGGTACTCGCAAAATCCAAGCGTTTTCAGTACCATAAACTTTTTCCAGTCGTTGATTGCACAAAGTACCATCACTGTTGGGAATTAAGCGGGTGAGAATAATCACCTTTGGCTCAACATTCAATCCCTCTAAACCAGCTAGCAAGACATCTTCTTGTAGCTGCTTCTCTAGACTCTTTGCCTGGTCAAGGACGTAAACCACCTGACCACCGGTATCGGGACGCCCCAAAACGCCCTCTTGCCCAAACCAACCGTGGGCTGACACTAAGACGATTCTAAAAATCATCGGGATGCGAGAAATGAAAGCTTCTAGGGTTTGAGGATCGGCAGAATCAATCAATTCATCGAGAATATTTAGGGTTTCCCGCACTCGCCCTGCGGTATTACCCCAACCTGGCTCAAAACCCATTGACTGCAATTGGAATCGGAATTGTTCGTAGGGTTCTTCTTCGGGGCGATTATTAACAAAACCGATAGCTTTTTTTACTTGCTCGGAAAGTTGCTGTTGTGATTGAATGCGATCGTTGACCAGCAGTTGAACACCGTTGTATTGGTGCAGGCGCAAAAAATTCAATAAGCTGTCCAGCAATTGTTTGGAGTCTTGAAATATTTTGCTGGATAGATAGCGGTTGAGAAATTGTACCCCCTTACCAATATTTTTGGGGTCGCGGATGACTGGGGTGTAGTCATAAAACGGGCCGAAATCCAATTCTAGCAAGCCGCCGTCGTTAGGATGAGATTTGTCCACTAAGCGATCGCGCAAATCCAGCAAATCTTGCACCGTCATCGGCTCAATGCTCAAGTCTGATGTCAACCAATAAACTTCTTGGCTAGCAATCTTAGAACGGATGATGAAACAGAAGTTTGAGTCCTCCTGAATTATTTCCTGAGTATAGTAAATAAGTTTGCCTAACTCCGAGGAAGTATAAAAAGCTTCAGGTTTTTGGGACTTAGAGCAATACTCACTATATACATTGAGTATGTCGTTCCGCAGCAAGTATTTCTTATCTTGCTGGCGTAATTCACTAATAAAGGAACGTAAATCACTTCTTTCTTCACTATCTAAGACTGCTTGAAGCAATTCAGACATGGCAACTCCACTAAATGACGATGTTTGCATTCTTAACTTTCAAGGCAAGACAAATAAGCCTCTACCTTTTCTTCAACCACATATAAACATGAAATAACACAGATAAATTATATTTATCTGTGTACCTACAAGTCTCAACTTTTCAGCAGGCACTTAAATCATGTTCTACTTTACTTAAAGTATCTATGACTCAGTATTTTTGGATCTAACTAAAGGAATACAATTTTTATTTCTTTTGATAGATGTTAGTAAATAACTGCATAATAATATTTTGGGCGCAATCTATTATGCCCTCAAATTCTTGATTAAACTTGATTATATCAACAATTTACATCTATCAGATTATCAGCACACCGATAAGGTCAATATTTATCTCTCAAGCTCAGTAAGACTTGTAAATCAATACTTTTTTTATTATTTTAGAATGTTGACATTTCTGTACTTGTAGGACTAATCTTTGATTTTTGAAATGCACGTAGGGTATGTTAGCGCAGAAAATATAGCATCAAAAGCTTAGAATGGTTCGTTAAGCTCCACGAATTAAAATCAATTTTTGTTCAGCGATAGACTAATCTTGATTTGCCCTAGTTATAATTTCAGCAAGGTTGTTTAAATCTGGTTGATTTATATGGCTACCAATACACATAAGTTAACAACTTCCGACCACAGTATAGGCAACATTCTGATTATCTCTTTGCTTGCTTTCTGTGGGCTGACCGTTATCATTCTTCTAGGCATTTTCTAACAGTTAAATGTGTGTTCAAAAACTTCTGATGCTCAAATTCCCGACTTTTCCAAAAAGTCGGGAATCTTGATATAAAAAGGGCAATAAATAATTAAAGATTTGTAGTAGATGGCTCTAGCCCTAGTTTAAAGCCTGGGGCTGTTCACCTTAACTAGATTTATTCTTGCCGATTTAACTAATCAAATTTTTGAGTCAAAGCTTTTTGTATATAAACTTACTCTTAAAAAGAAGCAATCTACGCAGAAGGTCGCTTAGAGGATGTTTGAAAAGTTTTCCTCTGTAACTTTAGGCACTTTAGATCCCCCCTAACCCCCCTTAAAAAGGGGGGAACTGGAGTCAAAGTCCCCCTTAAAAAGGGGGATTTAGGGGGATCTAAAAGTTTTGATACCGACAAGAGGACTTTTCAAACAACCTCTTAGAGAAGTGGCTGATGCTAAGACACCGCACACCTAATTTTCATTTAGAAAGTAGATTTGCTTATATACATCAACTTCTCGATAATATAAGCTAATTAATCATCGTGGATTTGTAACTATTCCCAGTCTATAAACTTATAGACGACAGATTCTTGCTAAAGTGATGGTTATGAAGGTTCAGAACCATCAACCCACCTTTATATAGGAATATATGGATCATTATGGAATTATATAGGGCGAACGATGGGAATTGAACCCACGAATGGTGGTACCACAAACCACTGCCTTAACCACTTGGCTACGCTCGCCATTCAACAATTTGAATTATAGCAATAATTTGGCTAGCGATCAAGAGTTTTTATTCAAGGAACGGACTTAGTTGATTTAGAGTCTCTGAAATCTAACGATTACAATGAATTTAACTTGGCAAACATGAAACCATTGACCATCATTGCATATACTGGAGCAGCAGCAGGATTCGCCGCCTTGGGTGTGACAATGGCGAAGACCAATCCCAGTCAGGTTGAATATGAAAAATATGCAGTACAAAGGTTGTCAGAATATTTAAAAACCGATGTATGCAAAAATACTACGAATATTATAGAAAATTTAATCCGTTTTAATTGTGATAAGTTGGTTGACTCGGCTAACCCGCAAATCCAAGAAATTATTGCCAGGACTACAGAAAGACAAAATTACATGATTTTTAGCGTTTACCGTACAGATTTAAAAATAAGTTCTTGGATACCTTCTTATAAATTTGAAACAGTGGGAGCTTTTGATCAATTTTATACTTACACTGCTGAAGAACAATAAGTCAAGCAGAAGGGGGAGAATTTGAAGAACAAGTCAGAATCCAAAATTCAGTATTCTTCTTCAATCATTACCAGGGTATCTATTACCCCCCAACTGAATATTAAGTAAGAATAGTAACTGAAAGTTCAATTTTTGCCGATGTCATCTGCCTATCTCTTAGTATCTCACGGAAGCCGCGATCGCCGCCCAGAAATTGCTATGCAGCAACTAGCAGGGCTGGTATGTAATCAATTGCCAAAAAACTTCAACCCATTAAATAGCGAACATTTGGTTGGTATAGCTGCTTTAGAAATGAGTCCTCAGCCTTTACACGAGCAGATTCAACAATTTGCTAAGAGCGCTTTTGGCGATGATCGCAAACTACCTCAAAACGATAAGCGCCTAAAAATTGTACCGCTCTTTCTACTGCCGGGAGTGCATGTGATGACAGATATTCCCGCCGAAGTAGCACTAGCACAACAGGCTATTGGTCAAGATATCATCATTGAGTTGCAACCACATTTAGGCTCTCATCCCAATTTAGAGAAATTACTGGCAAAGCAAATAGCTGCGACAAAAGCAGAAGCATGGATTCTCTTAGCTCATGGTAGCCGTCGTCCAGGTTCTCAAGAAACTGTGGAAGCAATGGCGGCGAGTTTGGGAGTAGTGGCTGCTTATTGGGCTGGGCCTCCTAGTTTAGAATCACGGGTGAAAGAGTTAGTAGCTGCTGGTTATAGAGAAATTGCAATTTTGCCATACTTTTTATTCGCTGGTGGAATAACTGATGCGATCGCGGCCTCAATAGAGGAGCTAAAATTACAATTTTCTGCGGTGAATTTCCAATTGGCACAGCCACTGGGAGCAAGTGCAGAATTAGCCGAGCTAATTTGGGATTTAACAGATAAATGAACCGCACAGAGAAACAGGAGAACAAGTATTTGGGAAAGGTTTATTTAGTAGGTGCGGGGCCAGGTGATCCAGGTTTAATTACCCTGAAGGCCAAAGGTTTGTTGGAATGTGCAGATGTAGTTATCTATGACGCCTTAGTGAGTCCGGCAATTCTGGCAATGATTAATCCCCAAGCCGAGCAAATTAATGCTGGTAAGCGCAGGGGAAAGCATTCGCTGTTCCAGGAAGAAACAACTCAATTGCTGATTGATAAAGCGCAGGATCATGCAATTGTAGTACGGCTAAAAGGTGGCGATCCGTTTATTTTTGGTCGCGGTGGCGAAGAGATGGCAGAATTAGTCAAAGCTGGAATATCAACGGAAGTAGTGCCAGGTATCACATCGGGAATTGCAGCAGCGGCTTATGCAGGTATACCTTTGACGCATCGGCTGTATAGTTCGTCAGTGATATTTGTAACTGGTCATGAAGCGGCGGGTAAGTATAGACCGATAGTAAATTGGAGTGCGATCGCTCACGGTTCCGAAACCATTGTAATTTATATGGGAATTCACAATCTGCCTTATATTGTCGAACAACTAAGTACCGCTGGGTTGAATTTAGAAACGCCCATTGCTTTAGTACGCTGGGGTACGCGACCAGAACAAGAAGAATTGATTGGTACTTTGCAGACAATTGTAGAGCAGGTAGAGCAAACTGGATTTGGTGCGCCTGCGATCGCAGTTATTGGACAAGTAGTGAATATGCACAGTATTTTGTCTGGTTGTCGTCCAGTTTGATGGTTGGTGCAAAGCTTGTTATTTCGTATTGTTTAGATGACCCTAGTAGTCTGCCAACCCAAAAATGCTAAGTGAGGACTGGGGAAAGGGAAAAGGGGACTGGTTTTGGGATTTAAACCCTTTCCCCCTTCCCCCTTACCCTTTACCCCGCCAAGTCACGAAAGCGAACTACTAGTGGTTTATCGCATTAAATATTATGAGTTTGTAGTAAGCACTTCAGTGCTTAAAAATCCAGGACTAAAGTCCTTACTACGAACTTATTCATCCCTCGTAACTAATGCGATAGACCACTAGTGTATGATCGATAAGGTTATTCGGTTCTGGTGGGAGTCAGCTACCAGAGGTAACGGGGAAAGTTCGGTGCAAATCCGGCGCTGTCCCGCAACTGTGAACCAATTTGAGATTAAGGAACCAAATTGAGTGAGTCAGGATGCCCGCCGAAATAGATTTATCATTTCCACATCTCTGCGAGGTACAGATGACTACGACTGTAAATATTTCCCCAACCAATCCCTTGGCTGTTGCTGATCATACTTTATTTGTTTGTAAAACCTGTGCCAGTGTTTGGCAAAATGGAAATCGCTTAGGTGAAAGTGGTGGTGAAAAACTTCTGCATCAACTTCAGCAGCTTGCCCAAGATTGGGACTTACGAGATAAATTCCCAATTCAGGAAGTTGAATGCATGAGTGCTTGTAATCGTTCTTGTGTAGTCGCATTTACTGCCAAAGGCAAATTAACATATTTATTTGGTGACTTAGCAGTTGATGGTAGTGCTTCTGCGGTGCTGCAATGTGCTAGTCAATACTATACCAAAGCAGACGGTTTACTGCCTTGGTCAGAGCGTCCAGAAGCACTGAAAAAAGGTATTTTGGCAAAAATTCCCCCTTTATCTTAAATGATGCGCGTTTTGATTCTAGGTGGCACGGGAGATGCGGCAGAACTAGCTGCCAAGGTTGCGACTATCCAAGGGTTAGAAGCAATCACATCTCTAGCTGGCCGCACCCGTGAACCGTCAATACCGTTGGGGGATTTACGGGTTGGAGGTTTCGGTGGCGTGGCGGGGTTGGTTAGCTATCTGCGAATCATGCAAATTGACTTATTAATTGATGCAACCCATCCCTTTGCGACTCAGATTTCCTTCAATGCAGCAGATGCCGCAAAGGAAGTCGGAGTATCGCGTCTGATGTTAATTCGTCCGCCTTGGGAAAAAGAAAGTGGCGATCGCTGGATTGAAGTTGACAGCGTTGAAGCCGCAGCAGCATCTCTGCAAAACCAGGCACAGCGGGTATTTTTGACAGTTGGTAGGCAAGAACTCGCCGCCTTTGCTTATCTAGAGAAAATTTGGTTTCTAATGCGGATGATTGACCCACCTACCGATGATGCTTTAGTGCCGTTGGGAATGGTATTGTGCGATCGCGGGCCATTTACCCTCAATAATGAAAGACAAATCCTGATTAATAACAAGATTGATACCATCGTGAGCAAAAATAGCGGTGGCGATGCAACAAAGGCCAAGATTATTGCAGCGCGAGAACTGGGTGTAAAGGTTGTGATGGTAAATCGTCCAGCCATCCCGCCAGGAGAACAGGTTAGTAATGTTGATGCTGCTTTGACGTGGTTATTTGATCGCTGCTAAGTAAATAGGCAAGATTGATAATACTATCTTTACTTAATTTCCGTATAATACACGGGAACCTTCTACAAAATCCGCGATCGCACTAACGACTTCCATGAAAAATCTAGCTCTATATGTCATAACCCTCGCCACCACTTTTGGATTAGTTTTCGGGACAATGCCAGCCGCCTCTGCTTTAAGTTGGAACTGGAGTTATTCTGGTACTGGCATAGCGGCAAACGGTACTTTCACCACTAATGACACCCCTAACGATTTAGGTTTTTACCTGATTACTGGAATTACTGGTACACGAAATGGTGAAATAATTACTGGTTTGCAAGCGCCTGGAACTCCAATGCCAGGAAACGAACCTTTTGATGTTGATGATTTAATTAGTCTTAATACTCAGCAGTTAACGGGTAAGGGTTTTGCATATTCCACTTCGGAAGGAAATTATTCTAGTCCATTTTTCGCTAGTTTTTTGTCCAAACCAGGTTATCTAGAGATGTTTTCTGCACCAACTAAACCAGGTTTGAAAAATTTAGGATCAGAAGATAGTGAATTACCCATTAGTTTTTCTGCGACCATAATCACCATCCCTTAACCCACTTCTATTTTTAGCTTACACGTAACAAGCTATCCAAATTCACTCAGAAAAAGCTCGAAAAAGTTTCCTAAAACCATCAATAACAATTCAAAATTCTACCCTTACAGGGAAGCAAGCTACGCGTATGATTTTGTAGAGAAGAGATTTTCAGATGGGGATTTAAAGCTTGACTGAAACTTTAGCTAGGTATTAACGTTCGGTCTTAAACCCTTAATTTGACGATAAAAATTGCGATCCTCTCTATAGGTTATTTGAGACAAACAGATTAAAGTAATATAGCAACGGTGGTATCATTGCATCCACATGATACCGTAATTTTGTCTAGATATAGAATTCTATCGCCCCGTCAACGGTAGATTATTTCTGAAAGGAGTTTGCTGCAATGTCCACAAAACCAACTACTCGATTAATTTTGGAGACTTTACTCCCCCATCTCAAAGTAGCAGCAGCCTATGCCCATTTTCTTCAACCAAAAATTGCTGCACTTCCCGCCAAAGAACAAGCAAAAAACTTTTTTGCTGCTGCACTTACTGATGCGGATGTGGCTATTCAAAACCTGGTAGAAGTAGTATTGCTGGGCACTTTCCCAGATATTCGCTTTTATGGCGAAGAATATGAAAGTTCTAACAACACCAAATATTTTCGCGCTATCGAACTCGGTTCAGAAGGTGATTACTTAGTCACGCTTGACCCGATTGATGGCACGAAGTTTTATATGGATGGACATTCTAATTATCAAATTATTCTCAGTATTTTAAATTCGGATGACTTTGAAGCAGTAATTGCCATTTCTCCTGCCCAAAACATTTATTTTTACGCCCTTCGAGGCGAAGGTGCTTTTAAAGGGACGCTGGAGATGAACTTAGAAGCCTGTGCCCCGTTACATATAACATCCGCCAAACCTTCTATTTTGTTGGGATGGGGAATGAATGCGATCGCACCTTTACTAAAAGATCAATATAAAGTCATCGATATAGCGACTGATTACTCTAGTGATATAGAAATTCCCAGTCTTAATGGTATTCTCAGTGGCGATTTAAGTGGAGCAGTCATCAAATCGGGCAAATTTCTTGATAGTGCTGCACTCGCTTTTATTGCGAAAGAGGCTGGCTGGATTTTAACTACTCTAGACGGTTCGCCTTTACCGCCATTGCATACTTGTAAAAACTATAGCCTACCTGGATTGATAGTAGCTGCTTCAAAATCTGTTCATCAAGACTTACTGTCAGCGATGCAAAGCCTAGCGGCTAGTGAGTGCTGAGTGCTGAGTTAGAAGTAATGAGTTAGAAGTAGTAGTTGTGAATCTTCCCCACTTTAAGGTGGGAAACTCACTAGTTGGAACTGAACTGGATACCGTCTTCCACGACCCATATTTTTTCGACAAAATGAAAATCTGTATTGTTGGTGCGGGTGCGATTGGTGGATATTTAGGGGCAAAACTGGCACTGGCAGGTGAAACAGTGACCGTGATTGCGCGTGGTTCTCATTTAGAGGCAATTCAAAAAAAAGGACTAAAGTTGGTCATGGCAGACGGTTCCAGCCAAATTGCTACTCCATCTTTGGCCACTAGTGATATCCAGTCAGCAGGGCCACAAGATGTAGTAATTCTAACTGTCAAGGCTCACAGTGTACCTGCGATCGCACCTTTTCTCCCTGCACTCTACAATTCTCACACGATGGTAGTAACAGCCCAAAATGGCGTTCCTTGGTGGTACTTTCGTCAACATGGCGGTGAGTATGAAGGTACGCGGATTCAATCTGTTGACCCAGATGGGATTATTGAAGCAAGTATTGGTGCTGACCGCGCCATTGGTTGTGTGGTTTACCCGGCAACTGAGATAATTGAACCAGGTGTAATTAAGCATATTGAAGGCGATCGCTTTACTCTCGGTGAAATCGACGGCACTAAAACCGAACGCATTCAATTATTGGCACAGACTTTAAAACAGGCAGGATTCAAAGCACCAATCCGTAATCAAATTCGCACGGAAATTTGGATCAAATTGTGGGGTAATGTGGCATTTAATCCCATCAGTGCCCTGACTGGTGCTACTTTAGAGGATATTTGTCGCTATCCCCTCACTCGTGAACTAGCGCGGCAGATGATGATTGAAACTCAAGCGATCGCAGAAAATTTGGGTATAAAGTTTGGTATTACCTTGGAACAGCGAATTAATGGGGCAGAAAATGTTGGTGCCCACAAAACCTCAATGCTACAAGATATTGAAGCCGGACGCCCCACTGAGATAGACGCTATTGTTGGCGCAGTGGCAGAATTGGGAAAACTCACTCAAATCCCCACACCTTATATTGATGCTATTTATGCCAGCGTCAAGTTGTTGGAGGCGACCAAAGTGAGAATTTGACCAATGCACGCATCATCAAGATAAGGGACTTATACCAATTCACAATGACGCTCCTGCGTCGCTAACGCAATGGGCTAACGCCCATCAGTGAGAGGCTTAAATAGCCAAAACTTTGCCCTTGTATGTCCACTTAAAAAGTGCCTATTATATTGACAACAGGGATACACGTCTGAAGCTACGAAAGCTGTGGTAGATTGGGCGTTATCTCAACCTAATGTGCAAAGCGTGACTGCTGGATGCGATCGCTCTTGTCGATTCCCATCACTGAGCCAAAAGCGATGGCAACTGTTTTTACTTACGTTGACTTCAATATTACGAATGAGGCTCTCCCAACACCACAATTGAGCACTTCAATTCTTGAATCATCTGTGTTGTCACTTCGCTAACGGCTAATCCCCCGGCTGTGCGATAACGCACGGAACGTAATACTGCTAAATCAAATGCCTCAGCTTCCCTAATTACTACTCTAGCAACATCATCACCCCTGATTGTTTGGATATTTGTATTCACCTGTAACTGGCTTTTAGAAGCTATTTCAGACAATTGAGACACAAATTTTTCGACCCGCATCGGGGGTGATTTGCGATCGCATACGTGTAATAGCACAACTTCCGCCTGATTAACATCAGCTAAAATTTGAGCAAACCTTAAAGCACCGATGGTTTGGCGCGTTAAATCTCCAACTGGTACAAGAATTCTTTTGATAGTCTTGGGACTGCTCAATAGGCGGGTGACTGCTACCGGACAGTGAGAAGACCAAAACACGCTATCAATGACATTACCAAATAAGCGGGCACGTAAACCTGTTGTCTGCGACCAACCCATGACTATTAAACTAGCATTTTGTTCTCGACTGGTGCGGCTAATTGCCAAAGCTATATCATCATCAATCCGATTTGCAGGTGAAACTTCTACATCAAATTCTTGACTGATTTCTCTAGCTAAACTTAATCTTTGCTGACTGTGATCAAGTGCTGTTACTAATTGCGGATTGTCCATCTGAATATGTGCTCTGGTAATCGCTAATGGCACAATTCTTCCAGATTCATGACTAGCCAGCAGTGCTGCCATTTCTATTAGATAGCGCTGGGTTTGGGGGTTGTAAATTGGCACTACAACAGTAAATGGATATTGCTTTTGTTCTACTAGTTGAGTTTCACTACTCTCCCACCAAGTTGTCAAACTATCTGTTTCAAAATCTGTCTGAGAAAGCTGTAACGCAGAAGCAAATCGTGCTGTTATTATGGGCCCCATAATTGCTGTCACCAGCATAAGGACAATCACACTGTTTAAAACACCTTCATTGATTAAGCGTTCACCAGCAGGATTTACCGTTTGATATGCAACTAAGGCTGCTGCTAGTGTGGCTGCTACCTGTGGAAGTGACAATGACCACATCGTTAGCAATTCTGCCGTATTGTAGCGGTATAACAGTTTGGCTAAGAATGCTGCAATAAACTTGCTGCCAATCAAAGCTACTACAATTACCACAGTCAGCCAAACTGAACTGAGAGTTCTTATAAATGCAGGAATATCAATCAACAATCCCATGTCCACAAAGAAACATGGAATAAATAAAACACTGCCAATAAACTCAATTTTTTCTTTGACAGGGCTACGTCCTAGAACATCATTAACTGCTAAACCTGCTAAAAATGCACCAACAATTTTCTCAATTCCAATTACCTGTGCTCCGACAGATGCCAAAAACAATGCTAGTAATATAAACAAAAACTGGTTACTTTGTTCATCCCCAGAGCGGCGAAAAAACTCTTTTCCTGCCCAGTCAAAGCCAAACAGAACAACAGCAGAATAGATTGCTAATCCACCTAACAAAGTAGCTAAACTTAAAGCCGAGAATTGCCCCCCATGAATTCCAACACAAATTGCTAACACTAGCAAAGCACCTGTGTCAGTAAAAATCGTTGCACCAATTGTGACGGTTACAGCTTCATTTGTGACCACTCCCAAACGACTTACAATTGGATATGCCAAAAGAGTATGAGAGGCTAGCAAAGAACCAATTAGGACAGCAGTATTCCAGCTAAAATTGAATAAACGTCCAACAGCAATGCCAGCAATTAGTGGCACTAAGAATGTCAGTATACCAAAGCCAATTGAGCGATTCTTAGTTTTACGGAACTGCTCTAAGTCAATTTCTAAACCCGCCACAAACATCAAATAAATCTTGCCGATATCCGAGAGCAAATTGATAGTTTCAGAATCAGAATTTAACAGTTTTAATCCATTCTGTCCTAGTACTACGCCTGCTACTAACAAACCCACTAATCCAGGTAGTCGCAGTCGCTCAAAGATAGGAGGTATAGTAAAGATTACTGTTAGGAGAATTGTAAATGCAACGATAGGACTGTCTGTAAGCGAGTTCAGTGTCATATGTAATCAATCAGCCTAAATGGTAGATGTACAATAAGCATACGAAATCTTACTTAAAATTTTTGTATACTCGGTTTCATTAGTGACAGATCATTAAATCTTTAACAGGATAAATGTTGCGATCGCAATGTCAATTCTATCTTAAGGAGGGATTTTTTACATCCATAGATATAAATATCGATGGAATTTTAACTTACAAAATTTATGGATATTTGAATGAATATAGATAGTATTGAGCGATCATCAATCGTAAAACCATAGAAAAATAGAAGTTTTGGTTTAAATAAATAGAATACTAGCTTAACAAGGATTAAAACGGAAAAATAATGCTAATAGCTAGTGAAATTAAAACATAAAATTTGGTAATCTAGAGTAACAAAGAGCATTCTAATAAGTCTCGCCATCTACTCATTTATTTGGCAGTAATTTGCTGTTATATGCAAAGGGTATAGCTAAAATCGATGAAACCCAAGTTGAAGAAGAATACAGAATTCAGAATCAATATAGTTGGGGATATCCTACCGGAAGCAAACTACAGACACGCCACTAGTACCGCAAGGCGGAATTAAAAATTAAAAATTAAAAATGAAGACAGCGTAAGGGTTTTGTTGATTGGGAATGGGTGGTTTATTTCCGCCGTGCTGTACTAGTTGTAGAACACTAAATTTTATTGTTTTGTGTCGAACTTCAAATCCGTTGATTATACAGCTTGATTTTTGCTCGTCTGGCTAGAATTCAGCATTCTAACTCCTCTGTGTACGTAAGTATCTTTGCCTATGGGCGAACTATCATCTGGAAAAATCTGGAAGAGCGCTCTTATGGGTTCCTATCAATGATAATTTTAAGCATTGGGAACCCCTAAAAATCAAAGTTTATGAACGCAGCCGACGACAAAACGATTGTTCGCGAGTATTTCAATTCCACAGGGTTTGACCGTTGGAAGCGAATTTACGGCGATGGCGAAGTCAATAAAGTCCAATTAGACATCCGCAATGGACACCAGCAAACCGTGGATACAGTTCTCGGCTGGCTGAAGGCTGATAACAATTTACCAGAGCTATCAATCTGTGATGCTGGATGTGGTGTTGGTAGTCTCAGCATTCCTCTGGCGGTAGATGGTGCCAAAGTCTATGCCACCGATATTTCGGAAAAAATGGTGGAAGAAGGCAAGGACAGAGCAAAGGAAACTTTGGGAAATGGTGAAAATCCCACTTTTGCTGTGCAAGATTTGGAATCGTTGAGTGGTAGTTACCATACCGTTATTTGCTTGGATGTTCTCATCCACTATCCCCAAGAAAAAGCGGATGAGATGATATCTCACCTCTGTTCTTTAGCACAGTCGCGGATAATTCTCAGTTTTGCACCGAAGACCTGCGCTCTAAGTATACTCAAGAAAATTGGCAGTTTCTTTCCTGGGCCAAGTAAAGCGACTCGTGCATATTTGCATCGTGAGGCTGATGTGGTGAAAATTTTGGAAAGTAATGGCTTTTCTTTGCAACGACAGGCGATGACAAAGACTCGCTTCTATTTTTCCCGCCTACTAGAAGCTACACGTAACTGATGTGAAAATCGCAGCAAGAAAAATACTATAGGAATCCGCTTTGATTTCTGAACTGATTTGCGTAGGCAGGGAATAGGCAATAGGCAACAGTCAAGAAGGCTTCTTGGTTGTACTGAGTTTTTTCAGAAATCAAATATGAGTCCTATATATCTTTGCTGCGATTTAAGCATCTCAAGGGTTAACACTGGGAGATGTCGCATTTTGTGGCGAGTTTTGATTTTGGCGCTCGCTCTGATTGTGAGCATAAATAATTATCATAAAGGAAGCGATCGCAGCTGCTCCTAAGAAAATGATCCCAGGAATTAACCAGATTTCCCCTCTATTCCGATAAATTTTATTTTTAGAAGCTTTAACAGAAATTTGTATATTGACGAGATGATATTGATGGTTTATGTAGTATGGACATCTACCCCATCCTGTCATTGTTAAATCAGGCACAATCCTCGCCCCACAATCATCCTGAGTTGGTGTAAGGTCGAATCTTTACATAAAATTAAGTATATTTAAAATATTACATGATTACTAGTGTAATCTGTACGCGCTTAATTATGCTTGCTTTTTCAAGCTAGGTACGCCAAGAAGTCCGGTGCAATTACTAAAAAACTGTCCAGGGGAGTAGATTGATATATTGGAACCTCTGCAAAAGTAAGGTTAGAATCTCTAGCAAAGTTCAAATCTGAAGTAGAACTATGAAAACTGCTGAAAAATTGGCTGCCGGTTGGCTACTGACACTAGGATTCATGTTTTTAACGCTCTCAGCATCAGCAGCACTAGAAAAATTTGCTACACGTAAAGTGTATATACCAGTAAAAGAACCGTATGATTTTACCGCACCAAATCCTACTTCTGAAGATGATAATACTGCTGTCGGTGGTTTAATTTTTGGTGTACCTAGCCTCACACTGGGGGCATGGTTAGCGTTGGGATTGTATCGTCAAAGTCGGCAGGAGAAAAAGGCACTTAATCAACAACGTAGCGATCGCTTGCAATCGATTTTTTATGAGATGCTACAAGAAAATCATGGGCGCGTAACTGTTTTAGGCTTTGCCATACAGTCACAAATACCCGCAGCTAACGCCAGACAATATTTAGATGAAAAAGCTAAAGAATTCAATGCAAACTTTAAGGTGAATGAAGAAGGGGCTGTATCATATCATTTTGATGTCTAATTGTCATTAGTCATTTGTCCTTTGTTATTTGTCCCTTGTTATTAACTAATGACCAATGAATAATGACTAATGACTAATGACTAATAATAAACTTACGGCTAAGTGTAATGACGCAGATTTTTTTGAGCGTAGCTGCCATTTTAGGCGGTTTGTCAGTTGCTGCTGGTGCTTTTGCTTCCCATGCTTTGCGGGAAAAAATTAGTGAGCGATCGCTAGAAATTTTTGAAACTGGTGCTCGTTACCAAATGTATCATGCTCTGGCACTTTTCTTAGTAGCAATCCTAATTAGTCGTACCGAGTCCCCTCAACCCACTCTCATTGCCAGTGGTTGGCTGTTTCTCATTGGAATTGCTATTTTCTCAGGTAGCTTGTATGCCCTTAGCTTAACCGGTATTAAATCCTTGGGAGCGATCGCACCACTAGGCGGTGTAGCCTTTCTTAGTGGTTGGGGTGCTTTAGCTTTCGCTGCTTGGAATTTGAAGTTGTAAACAAGTTAGGAGTGGTAGAAACGCGATTAATCGCGTTTCTACTGAATTAGGAGTTAGGAGTTGGGAGTTTCTAACTCCTATCCCCATTTATTAGAGGCTAAATTTCCTCCTTTTCATAACAGATTTTATATTAAAAGAACATATATATAGCCATTTTCAATCCGGCGAAATACAAGTATGCAAATAAACCTAACCCCTTTCCCGAAGCAAGAAGGAGGAATAATTCAAAGTCTTTCTCCTTTTAAAAGAGAGGAATGGAAGTCAGGTCAAAATTGCATCTCACGCTTGTTGAGAACTGCTATAAGCTTTCATGAAACCCGTGCAAGTAAATTTTATTTATCTGCAAAATGATGAACAGCGATTTCTAGTAATTAAATATTTTCAAAAGTGAGACGCACCTAATATTTTTCAACAGACAGGATTACCTATTCATAAAAGTTATTTCCGTAATATTACAGAAGTCATGAATACAAAAAAGCAATAAACTGCACAAGTATATTACTAAATAGCAGTTAAGAATTTTACATTTGTAATATTATTTAGACCTATGAAACGGCGCAACCTGCTTTGGTATTCACTACTATTTGCTGCTGGCTGCACAACAGGAGTAAATTCTACTAATAATAGCTCAGATCAAATAGCAATAACTGCACCAAAAAATCTTAAATTTGCAGTTACAGATGTCACTGGGATTGAAGATTTACAACGAGATTTTGGAATTTTTCGCACTACATTAGAAGGAATATTAGGCATAAAAGTTGAGTTTTTTCCTGTGGAAAATCCCACAGCAGCAGCACCAGCATTGTTATCGAGAGAGGTGGATATTGTATTTGCAGGGCCTTCAGAATACTTGATTTTAAATGCCAGGGCAAAGGCTATTCCTATAATTGCCATTGAGCGCACAAACTACCATTGCATTATTGTAGTTCGTGCAGATAGCAAAATTAAATTATTATCTCAATTGAAAGGCAAAACAATTGCCATGCGAACAGTTGGCTCAACTTCTGGACATATTGCTCCCACAAAGCTACTAATAGACGCTGGATTAGATCCAAAAACTGACTTCAAAACTGTCATGTTGGATGATAGAGGAGTACAAGCATTAAAAAAAGGTGAAGTAGATGCCTGGGCGACTGCATCTGACAGATACGAAAACATTTTGGAATCTGAGGGCTTAATTGAAAAAGATTTTTCTGTAATATTTAAAGGGCCATTACTTCCCAATGATGTATTTGTTGCTAGTAACCATTTTGCATCTAGCTTTATAGAAGATATGCAATCCCGTATGATTAAGCATCAAGATAAACTAATTCAAAGTTTGGTGACAGCTAAAGCGAACAAAAAGTATAAAGGAAGCAAGTTAATTCTAGCAAACGATGCTGATTATAATATAATTCGTGAAGTTTATCAAAAAATCGGGCAAGGAAACTTTTTATAATAAAATAGTTGATAAATTAATGATAATTAATACGAAAAAATACTTGGAACTGATTTTTAGATATCCTCGTTACTTAAACGATAACTGGAGCATTTATAAAAAAATTATTTATGGCTATACTGTAGCAATTAGTATTGCTTTTATAGGGACAACAAGTGGTTTTTTAATTGCATACCGCTATGAAACACTTGCCCAAGAACAGTTGAATTTATCTTACCAACAACAATCTCTATTAAAAAATTTAGAAAATACAATAACTAGAGTAAGGCTCCATCCACAAAGGTTAGTTACTGTTTTAGAAAATACTATTTGGTTAGAATTTGAAAAAAATAAATTCATTGACGAAATTAATCAGGTTAATCAGCAGTTGGCTGAATTACGGATGTTTATAAATACACATCCCCATGATTTGACAATAAATAATATGGACTTGTTGAATTTATTGAACAATTATCAAAAAAATAGCCAAATATATACTCAGAAAGTCAAAGCTTTTTGGCAGCAGATTGAACTAAATCAGTTATCCGTAAACAAATCAAAAGCTAACCAGGAACAGTTATTATTTTTTTTTAATCAAGAAGCTAATCTTTCGGTTGAGTTTGAGAAGCTTTCAGACGAATTAATTCGGATTATAGGATATGCTGAAATTCAAAAAAAGCAAGCAAATGTTAGTTTTGGTGATGCCCAAAAATTGCGAATTAAAGTTATTGTTGGAAGTTTGCTGTTATCAGCTGCGATCGCAGCTATACTAGCAGTATATACCAGTCAGTTAATTGCACGTCCCCTACAAATAGTTACTAGCGTTGCCAGAAAAATTACGCAAGAGTCGAATTTTACACTGAGAGCTAATATTACAAGCAATGATGAAGTAGGAACATTAGCTACTTCTCTTAATCAATTAGTGGAATGGGTAGGAGATTACACCCAAGAACTAAAGCTAGCTCACCAAAGTTTAGAGCAACGCGTAGAAGAACGAACCCAAGAACTAGAACTAGCTCGCCAAACTTTAGAGCAACGTGTAGAAGAACGAACCCAAGAACTTCAAAGAACTCTGCAAGACTTAAAAGAAGCTCAGGGGCAATTAATTCAAACAGAAAAAATGTCTTCTCTTGGGCAGATGGTAGCAGGTATAGCTCATGAAATTAATAATCCTGTTAACTTTATCTATGGGAATATTGAATGCGCTAGTGACTATACTCAAGATTTGCTGAATCTAGTGACTTTATACCAGAAACAATACCCAAATCCTATTCATTTAATAGAAGAAAATATTGAGAAAATTGATTTAAATTTTATTCATAAAGATTTGCCTAGCCTACTTTGTTCTATGAAAATTGGTGCTCAACGTATTCGAGAAATTGTGTTATCTTTGCGGAATTTTTCTCGATTAGATGAAGCTGAAATGAAAGAGGTAGATATTCATGAAGGTATTGAAAATACTCTGTTAATTCTGAATCACAGACTTCAACAAGAAATTGAAGTAATTAAAAAATATGGAAATTTACCCTTGATTGAGTGTTATCCATCACAACTAAATCAGGTGTTTATGAATATTTTGAGTAATGCTATAGATGCTCTGCTAGATCAAAAATCTCATTCAGTTAAAAGTAAAAAAATTATTATAAATACATTAAATATAGATAATATTTATATCAAAGTAGGGATCAGAGATAACGGCTCTGGAATTCCACCAGAGATTAAAAATAAACTGTTTGATCCTTTTTTCACAACTAAGCCAGTGGGTAAAGGTACTGGATTAGGCTTAAGTATTTGTTATCAGATAATTGATAAACACAAAGGTAAAATAGAAGTAATTTCAGAATTAGAGGAAGGAACAGAATTTGCAATCATTTTACCTATTAAAACACAAACAAACTAGTACCATTATCTACAAGTAATACATAATTTAAATTTACTAAAATTCTGTTTTTTAAAACACTTATGAACGAGAAGTGATGAACTCATGATTCATAGCTTTTTGTTCTCAAATTTATCAACAAATTATGCAAAGCCACATTTGCTGAAGGTACTTCAGGTAATGGGCTAGATTCATACGCCTCCTGCAACTTATTACGCAGACGCTCATATTCTCTTTGATGAAAATCTATATTAAAATCTGACAAAACAGACCTTTCTGTACCTGCTAACTTTTGGGCGATTAAATCAGGAATATATGGTAAATTAAAAACCTCATTGAGATTAATTAAATTAGCTTCGACTATCCCTGTTTGCATCAGATAAATCCCAGCTAACAGGACTCGATAAACATAAAGTAATGGCTTAATCCTATACGTATGTTCTTTCTGAAAAAGTTTCCATTGTGTCGTAGCAAAACCAATATAATGGTAGCTATGATGACGGGTAATACAATTTTTGGCAATAATTTTCAATTCATCATGTTCCGGTGAAGTTGTTAATATTAAGGGTGAGTACAGTTGTTCTAACACATAGCCATTCTTTTTAAGTAGCATCAAAAATAATTTTTTGACATCATGAGTCACTAAATCAATTTCCAAAGATTCACGAACTTCTGAAACTTCAATAGTTTCATTTCCCGTCTCTAATCCCACCACTTCTGTAACTGGTAAAATATGCACACCACGCAAGTCATAATCAGAATCAGCTGACGGAAAGCCATATAAGTGGGAACCACTGATAGTTGCAAATAAAAGCGGGTAAGGCTGTTGTCCAATAATTGTTATAATAGAGTTTGGAATCTTCATAATGTTTTTTATGTTAAATTAGAACTTTTGAGATATTCTCTACAAATAAAGGCTTTCAGCTTTACAATATATTTTATTTGGCGGTTCACTGAAGTATTTGAACAAAGCTGGACATAGCCGCCAACCTTCCAATTTATTTTTATCCCAGTAATACCAATGACCGTTATATTCTGCTCTTAACCAAATTAGTTCAGCTTGATAACCAGGAAAAGGATTTGCAGAAAATAACAATTTAAAGCCTTCATCAACATTAGCAATACCATCAACCAAAATATCAATCATTTCGGGTATATCACTGACAAATGGTTCTTGGATTAGTTCCATTCGCTCATCATCAAATACCCATGTTTGATTATGTCTATATGGGAAAATTACCATTATTGAGTTAGGCATCAGTCATTGGTTTTTGATTATTGGTAATTAATCTTTATTATTTGTCTATTTTGTTGAACATTACTCCTGAAGTTCAAAATTACGCCAAAATAATACAAGTTTGTATAAAACATTAGTAAGCTAAATGTTTTGTGTAGTGAGGAGGTCAATAGGGTGATATGAGGTAGCACTCGTTAACAAGGATAGTGCAAATTTATCCAAAAGTCAGCTAATTCTCAGTGAGAAAGCTTACTCTATACAGCTATTGGGAGCAAATACTTTAATCATGTGCCGTTTACTTGCTTACCTCGGTTCGCCTGTTTCTTTAGAATATCTTCTGTATAAACCAGAACACTCACTGATAGTCCAGAGTTATCAACCCCGCGAAATGACCTCTGGGGTAGTAAATGCAGATGGCTTTGGTGTGGGTTGGTATCATAGTCAAAAAGATACTGACCCTTTTATCTACAAAAATACCCTGCCTATTTGGAATGATATAAACTTACCCAGTCTCAGCCGTTACGTTGAATCTAAATGTGTACTTGCTTATGTCCGTAGTGCTACACCAGGTCAAGCTGTAGATTTTGCTAATTGTCAGCCCTTTAACCATCAACAACAACTCTTTATTCACAATGGACGAATTGAAAATTTCCACAAAACATTACACAGAAAAATCCGCAGCACTTTAACCCAAGATTTTTACGAAAAAATTAATGGTAGTACTGACTCTGAACACATTTTTGCCTTATTACTTTCACAAAGTCAAATCAATAAACATCGACCTCCAGAATATGCTTTACGCAACACATTATTAACGCTTTTAGAGATGGCAAAACGCTATCAAGTAGAAGCCTCACTCAACGTAGTTTTTAGTGATGGAAATCGCCTGACAGCTTCTCGCTTTGCTACCAATTCACCAGTTCCATCTCTTTACTGGATAAGAGATGATCCGACTTTTCCAAAATCTGTAATTATTGCATCCGAACCTCTATTTATAGGTAATTGGATTGCTTGCCCAGAAAATAGCATTATTAGTGTGGGAGCAGACTGTGAGATCCAAATTGAGCAAATCTAGTGTGAAAGAGGTTATTTTTCAAGCCTTTTATGAATGTCGTCTGCAAACTTTTGCACTGTTCCAGGATATGGATGAAGCCACATTCTGTAGTCAGCCTCATCCTGACTTTAGCCCTGTTGGCTGGCACTTGGGGCATATTGCCTATATCGAGTCTTTATGGTTGCTAGAGCGCAGTGCAGGTAGCCCTTGTTTGTTTCCGCAATACCGTAAGCTATTTGCGGCTGATGGTTTACCCAAATCAGAACGTGTTCATTTACCAAACTTAGAGGAAATTCGTTATTACCTAGACACAGTTAGAGAAAAAGTTCTCGAATACCTAGAAGTAGCTGACATTGAGCAGCAAGAACGTCTATGGCACTTTTTGATTCAGCACGAAAGTCAGCACTGTGAAATTATTAGTTTTGTCTTGGAATTAAACAAGAGGCAGGAGGCAGAAGTTGTTACCCTCCACATCCCCACATCCTCCACTCCTTTTACCGAAATGATTCAAATCCCAGCAGGTGAATTTGAACAGGGAAGCGACTCAATTGATGCACTAGATAACGAGCGCCCTGCCCATCGAGTGTATTTGGATACATATCTGATTGACCGCTACCCTGTGACTTGTGGACAGTATCGTGAATTCATTGAGGCGGGAGGCTACCAAAATTCTCAATGGTGGTCAGAAGACGGATGGCAATGGTTACAAGTTGAGTCAGTGATTCAACCACTTTACTGGTGCAGCGATGCCTACAGCAGCAAGCTACGGAGTTATGATAGTCACCCGGTTTGCGGTGTTAGCTGGTATGAGGCCGAGGCTTACTCCCGATTTGTGGGTAAGCGGCTACCCACAGAAGCCGAATGGGAAAAAGCAGTCAGTTGGGATGCACAGACTAATAGTCACCGCACCTATCCTTGGGGAGATGAAAAACCAACCGCCCAACAGTGTAATTGTGTAGGCGTAGCCCGTCGTAGAGATCGCTTAATTGGTAAGACAACAGCAGTAAATGCCCACCCTGCTGGGCAAAGTACCTATGGTTTGTACGATACTCTCGGCAATGTCTGGGAGTGGACAGATTCCTGGTTTGATGGCTACAACGGTTTCCAAAGTTACCCTTACACAGGTTACTCGCAAGTTTATTTTGACCACCAGCACCGTGTTTTAAAAGGCGGTAGTTGGGCAACTCGTTCTTGGGTACTGCGTTCTAGTTTTCGCAATTGGTATCATCCCGGTGTACGCCAACTTTTCGCAGGGTTTCGCTGTGCTGCTGATGAAAAACTCCACCCACATGGGAATGGAGTTTTTGGGCATGGGGAATAGGGCATGGGACATGGGGAAGAGTCACCAATGCCCAATGCCCAATGCCCCAAGTTGGCGGGTGGCTATCCCTCTCCACGCCACTTGCGGGATGGAGTTTCCCGCCGACTTTCGATGAAGTAATGGGTTAGTAATAGCACTTAAACGCTTACTTGCTGTCATTTTAATGGGAAAATCGCTACAAATAGCACTAATGCTTGAGCAATATTGCTCAAGCATGATTTTATTAGCTATGACAATGTGTTTCACTGATTGGGGTAAAGGTCTGCCATAAAAGGTCACTTATTACGCCAAGCATACGGAGGTTTAATGTCGATATCTAAAGCTGTTAACAGCAAGGTTACTTCTCAAAGCAGCGTTGAAAAACGCTTGCAGATAGAACGTTTGGTAGGAGCAACTCAAATAGTTGCACCTAGTGCTGGGAGTGATGTGGTTAAGGGATTAACTCAAACACCTAAATCTCTACCCCCCTGTTACTTTTATGACGACCGTGGTTCTGATCTGTTTGAGCAAATCTGTTATTTGCCAGAATATTATCTTACACGCACAGAAACAACGATCTTACAGCATTTTGCTAGTGAAATTGCCCAGATAACAGGCCCTTGTGAATTGGTAGAACTTGGCAGTGGCAGTTCTAACAAAACCCGCATTTTACTAGATGCCTACCAACAGCTAGGCTATCCCCTGCACTACCTACCAATTGATGTGTGTGCAGGTATGTTGGAAAGTAGCGCCAAGCAGTTATTAGGAGATTATCCCTTACTGCAAGTTTGTGCACTGGCGGGAACCTATGAATTAGCCCTTGCAAAACTCCTACCGACGCAATTACCCAGTCGGATGATTTGTTTTATTGGTAGCACTTTAGGTAATCTGACACCTGATGAGTGTGATGTGTTCTTCTCTCAAATTACAAATGCTCTACAAGTAGGTGAGTATTTATTATTGGGGATAGATTTACGAAAGCCGAAACAGATTTTGGAACCAGCTTATAACGACAGCCAAGGAGTAACGGCAGCTTTTAACCTTAATATGCTGGAGCATTTAAATCAGCGGTTTGAGGGTAATTTCGATACCACGCAGTTTGAACACTGGGCATTTTACAATGAAAGGGAGCATCAAATAGAAATGCATTTACGCAGCTTGCGATCGCAAATTGTAGAATTACGCACTCTTAACCTCAAGGTTAATTTTGCCCTAGATGAGACTATCCTCACCGAAATTTCTCGCAAATTTGACCTTAATACTATCAAACAGCAACTCACCGCAGAGGGTTTATTACCTCTTCATGTGTGGACAGATCCAAATCAATGGTTTGGTTTACTGCTCTGTCAACTGCAAGCATAAAGCAAATCAGGTATGTCTCACATAATATAGCGATTCCCAATTGAGTCCAATATAAGTAAGTGAGCGTAAATAATTAAAGGTTTGTAGTGGGGACTTTAGTCCTCTCTTAAGGGCTAAAGCCCTTACTACGAGCTAATTCAATTGAATTTTACATTACTTAATGTAGTTTGATTTATTCTTGCCCACTTACTTAGACCAATACGGTTCGGTAAAAGGGGAAAAGGTTTTAAATACATCCTTTACCCCTTCCTTAACCTTTTCCCAGACCACAAGAAAAGTGAAGAGGGCATAGACCTAACAAAAACAGCCCTAACCCTTGTAGCGTTGGGGAGTAATACTCAAAGCCTCTCTCCTTTTCGGCTACAGTGTACACCTTAGCTCCTTTTAGGAGAGAGGCAAATATATTGGATACAAAAGAAGATGATATTTATCCTACTCAACAAGAGAGAGCAATTAAAATATCTCTCACTGGGGTAGTATTTTCACCAGGTAATGTTATACATCATGTATGAATGCAGAACCCTATCAGCGCAAAGGAAACTAAATGTTTAGCCGCTAATTATTGCTGCATTGAAGGTGTGCGAAAGATTCTGCTGAATATAGGAACCCTTGGTTCAGGCTTAGTTGCAGTTATATTTGCATTAGCAGTAGAAGAATTATCAGCTGCCTCAGAGAGGATAGGTGGTTTGCTATTAGTAGAATTAGCAAAATCACTCAATTGAATAGCTGAAGATGAATTTGAAGATACGGAAGTAGTATTATCAGTATTTTGACTGTTGGGCTTGACCGGAGTTTGAGCTTGAGATGGAGTAACGATGAAAGTCGAACTTGTTCCTAATACCAGTATGAGCAAATGAGAAATATATTGTTTCATGGAGATTGGTAAAATGGGTTGATAAATATTCAAATCTTGAAGAAGTTGTGTTTGTTATTAGTTGGACATAAAATCGCAATTTTCCAATATAAGTCATGACGCTGTTGTACAATCAAGCTTGATCGCAGCGATTGATAAACCAATAGACTACTAGCGCTTAGTACATTAATTCCCTAACAACAACCGAACCTCCCTAAATTACCTTTACTACAAAGAAAGGGGAAGGTAAACTTCTCTTGAGTAAAAAGAGAGCGGTTATATTAAGACTATGAATCAGTCTGATAGAGAGTTGGCAAATAGATACACCTGGAATAATTGACGCTTTTTAATCAACTAAGCCAGCACAACCATTAATATCTTAGTTATATTTAACCTATTAATAGAAGAGGGATGTTACGGAAATTTTTAAAAAGGCAGATTTATATAGATCAACTCTTAATTAGCATATTTAACTAACTCAAGCAAAAAGTATATGAACTTTTAACAAAACCTGAGTTTGATGAAGTAGATTTAGTTAATAAATATATTGTACGTTTAGCAATATAGGAATCCGCTTTGATTTCTGAACTAATTTGCGTGGTGCGCGTTCGCGGAGC
>NZ_JBDNJQ010000498.1:0-234 GCF_051172895.1 Nostoc sp. CALU 1950
TAAATTGCGCCAATGTTGTTGAGCGTTGTGCCAACACCTGCGCGATCGCCGATTTGTTGGCTAATTGCTAAAGCTTGCTGATAGAACTCTAAGGCTTTGGGGTACTGTCCCAGACTCTTGTAAATTGCGCCAATGTTGTTGAGCGTTGTGCCAACACCTGCGCGATCGCCGATTTTTTGACGAATGGCTAAAGCTTGCTGATAGAACTCCAAGGCTTTGGGGTACTGTCCCAGA
>NZ_JBDNJQ010000499.1:0-234 GCF_051172895.1 Nostoc sp. CALU 1950
GAAAGGGAGGAGCAACGAAAAATTCAGCTTTTTGCTCCCCTCTCCGACACGGAGATGGGTTGGGGGAGAGGTCAAATAAGACTTGTAGAACTCACATTAAGGAAATTTTCGGGTTTGAGTCCCGTATTAAAATCTAAAGTTGCTGCTTTATAATTAGTCGGGGTAGGAACCCTTAACTAAGGAACGTGGATTAAATAAGATCCAGAAATTGAGGATGCAATGATAGGCTGAAGT
>NZ_JBDNJQ010000500.1:0-232 GCF_051172895.1 Nostoc sp. CALU 1950
AACCAATCTGCATCAAATGGATTATTGTATATCTGCTCAAAGATATTTTCTATTACTATTTTTTCTTCGCTATCACTGTACTTCTGGTAATCTTCAATTTGCTGATTAATAAAATTAAGGTCTTGGCGATAAATACCAATGCGGATTTCTCTGATACACTGGCGCAGACTGGAGAAAATCCGAGAATCTCTGTTCCAGTGAGTACGTATTGGTAGCTTCTCCTCTACTGCTG
>NZ_JBDNJQ010000501.1:0-231 GCF_051172895.1 Nostoc sp. CALU 1950
CTTACCATAATCAGCGAGAGGAAATAATTCCTCGTTTGCCTCCACCACCACCTCCGAGCAGTTCTTGGGGTAGCGGTGGCGGTGGTGGTAGCTTCGGTGGCGGCAGTAGCGGTGGCGGTGGTGGCAGTAGCGGTGGCGGTGGTGGTAGCTTCGGTGGCGGCAGTAGCGGTGGCGGTGGTGCTGGTGGTAGTTGGTAAATAATTTTATGAGCAGTCAAGATAAAAGAATTCC
>NZ_JBDNJQ010000058.1:0-44724 GCF_051172895.1 Nostoc sp. CALU 1950
TTCACAGCTTATACTGAGAGAGCTTTTTTACACCCTGACCTACTTTTCAAACACCCTCTAAGAGGCTGTTTATAAAGTAAATCTAAAGATGGTTAGCCAAGCATAATTGCAAAGGTAGGATACTTCAAAGAAGGTGTATCCACTTATAAAGCGATGGCTCGAAAAGCTTATTCTACTGACCTTAGTGATTTAGAATGGGAAATATTGGCACCATTGATTCCACCAGCAAAATCTGGTGGTCATCCCCGAACAACTGATATCAGAAAAGTATGTAATGCCATTTATTATCACTTAAAAACGGGTTGCCAATGGGATATGCAACAGGCGTGACTTTCCCCCAAGCGCAACTGTTTACAGCTATTACCGAAAATGGCAAAAACGTGGGGTTTGGGAAGAATTAAATCATATAGGAATCCGCTTTGATTTCTGAACTGATTTGCGTAGGCAGGCAACAGGAAAGAAGGCTTCTTAGTTGTACTGAGTTTTTTCAGAAATCAAATATGAGTCCTATATATTGCGCGATCGCTTAAGAGAGAAAATGGGTCGTTTGGCAAAGCCAAGTGCGATAGCAGCAGATAGCCAGTCGGTAAAAACGACTGAAAAAAAGGGGATGTGTACGGCTTTGATGGTGGCAAACTAATTAAAGGAAGAACAATAGTTGATAGCCTTGGTCTGTTACTCAAAGTCATCGTGAGCGAAGGAAATGCTGGAGAGAGGGTTCTTGCGGCCGGCCTATGCCTTGATGGAACTTGCCGAGGAACGTCCAGAATTATTGGAAAAAGTTGAAGTTATGTGGGTTGACTCTGGCTACGATGGTGACAAGGTTGGCTTGGCAGTTTGGTTAATGATTCAAGCTCAAGTTGAGGTAATGCACCGGAAAGAAAAACAATTTGAAGTTTTACCCAAGCGTTGGGTAGTAGAAAGAACATTTGCCTGGTTTAACCAGTATCGTCGCCTAAGCAAAGATTATGAAAGATTATGAATATCTTCCTGAAATGAGTGAGGCTGCTATATATACTGTTATGACTCGCATTATGCTGCGTCGTTTAACCTCCTAAAGATTTACTTTATAAATGGTCTCTAAGACAAAGCCGCTGGCATCTCTTTCTATAAAATAATCAGTCAGCGATCACTCACTTATCAGTACGATTGCTTAAGAAAATCAAGATTATTGCAGCGTATTACAATACGCTATCACAGCCCCAGTGCAGCGACTCATTTATGTCAAATACAAGTAATATTTAACACTCTGAATAATTAGAGTTTTGAGAAAATCAATACGCAAAACAAGATTCGATCTAAGCTGAAGCGATTTCTAATTAGTCTTCACCCGCGCTTGCTTCACCATCGCAATCAGAGTTTGATGGGCATCTTCCGCATCTGCTAAAACATGATCAAATTGAATGCGAACGGGTACAGGTTCCCCATTTACTTGCGCTGTTAAATCCATACCCTGTGCATCAATTGAAAGCATTTCAGCTGCGATCGCATCTGTCACACCACCAAAAGCTTTAGCATAAATAACTACAGCATCAGCATGATCATCATTCATATGCTTGCAGATGCGCGAACTAATTTCAGGAGAAAAATCTTTAGACATTGTGAGATTAAAAGTGGCCAATACGGCAAGAGTCTAAATTCTCACCTAAGTAGATGAGATTTGCCAATATTTCAAATTAGCAGAAAAGGCATTAGTCTTGCACCATCGTTATTATAAGTGATATCTGAAAAACAATTGCCGTTGTATATATTTGATAAGTTAAGTTTATTACTCGTACAACAATTAAATTAAAATAAACATTATCCAGTATTTTTACCTTTAATTGCGGAAAGCAAACAGCGTAAACTGTAGCAGAAGTATTAGCCAAAACTATTGTAGCTAAGAGACAATGAGCGAAATTAGCCCCAGACGAATTGTAATTGGGGATGTGCATGGACACTATGAAGGTTTAATGACATTGTTGGAGGCGATCGCCCCCACATCAGAAGATCAAGTCTATTTTCTGGGAGACTTAATTGATCGCGGACCCCATAGTGCACAAGTAGTTAATTTTGTCAAGCGAAATAACTACTCATGTTTATTGGGAAATCACGAGCAGATGTTATTAAACATTCTGACCAATGAAAAGACTTCCTCCTCGACGATGCAAGCATGGCTGTATGGTGGAGGACAAGCTACCGTGGCCAGTTACCAAGAGGCTCCAATTCCTGATGACCATCTGGATTGGTTAAAAACTTTGCCTACATACATTGACTTGGGGGATGTTTGGTTAACTCATGCTGGTGTTGACCCTTCCAAGTCAGTGACAGAACAAACAGCCGATGAACTGTGCTGGATACGAGAGGAATTTCACAGCATTGAAAAACCCTACTTTCCAGATAAGCAAATTATTATCGGTCACACCATTACCTTTACTCTGCCGGGTGTTTCTCCTGGTAAACTGGCACAAGGAAGGGGATGGCTAGACATAGATACTGGCGCTTATCATCCCCGGAGTGGCTGGTTGACTGGACTGGATGTCACAAATGACTTGGTTTATCAAGTTAACATATTTAAAAACTATATCCGTGTCCTGCCTTTAGAAGAAGTTGTAATTAACGTTGATCCAGCCAAGATTAAAGTTGATCGTCGCAATAAGAATTGAGGGGGAGTGGGGAGATGAGGGGAATAAGCAATGCCCAATTCCCAAGACCCTCAAGACTACACTAATGGTCGAATATTAGCTTTATAACTAGCGTTATCCAAGCCATATTTCCCATTACTAGGTTGGGAGTTAATAGCACGTCTAAGTCCATTAATGCGATCGCTGGTTCCGGGGTGTGTACTCAAAAATGTTGGCACAGAACCACCCTTTTTCAGCAGCTTTTGCATAAAAGAAACCATCCCAGACTGGGCATAACCAGCGCGTGTCAAAGTTCTTAACCCTCTTTGGTCAGCATCAAATTCATCACTACGACTGCGGGGACGATTCAAAGCAAGTTCTACACCAATACCCACAGCTGCATTGCGATCTAAACCACTTGCTGTTGCTAAACCACTAGCGATCGCTTTTTGCCGCATCTGTTTAACCAGGTGTTTACCGCCAATATGACCAATTTCATGGGCGATGACACTTGCGAGTTCCGCTTCATTATCGGCAGCTTTCAGCAAACCCGTGTGGACATATACATAACCTCCTAAAGTAGCAAAGGCATTAATAGCATCATCTTCAACCACTTGGAAGGTATAGGGAAGATTGGGGCGATCGCTATTGGCCGCTAAACGCCGACCAATTTGTTCGACATAGGCATTAACATTAGAATTTCGGTAAAGTCGGACTTGACTTCCCAGTATTTGCTGATTAATCTGCTTACCAATATCAGTTTCCTGGCGATCGGATATATTAGAAAGCTGAAGTACCTGGACTCCCTGCAATATCAGAGGCAAGAAGTCTAAAGTTCTTCCAGGCAAGGGTGTACTCAGGCACAGACTCAGCGCGACTACCACCGAAATTAGGGGATAAAACCAGCGGCGCCGCCACATACGGTAATTTGTAACAAAACCTTTCCAATTGAACATAATACGCTTTGAAGATTATTTCGGGAGAACATAAAATAATGAGACAAATTATGAGACGGATTTAGAGTATTCTAAGTTGCAATTATTCACTCAAGACCAAAGGATTTGTGATACAGATAATCCTTACGCAAATCTACTGAACTGTGCGGCGCTAGGGATTCCCTCTAGAGATAGGTTTTAACACTAGATTCTACTTTCTAGATACGTCAGTCTTAATAGGTACAAGTTTAAGGTTTAGCTGCCACTCCTCGGAACTTGCGAACTCGTGATAAACTGTCGCATAACCGCAATCCTCGAAAGCTTTGAGTTATTACCAAATAGGGAAAATTGCCGTTCCCATCAAAAACCTTCTTGCTACAATCAATTACTTCGCTATTACCTCGGAAAAGTTTTTATGGCTATTTTAGATTCAAAAGGTCGTTTGTTCGGCAAAATCAACCTCCTAGATTTAGGTGCTGCGCTGGTAACTCTGCTAGTTATATTTGTCATATTGTCTACCTTCTTGTCTAGCTTGGGTCTTGCCCAAATCGGTGAGAAAATAGTACCGATAGAAGTAGACTTAGTAGTTCGTGGTTTGAATGTACGTGATCCTGAGCAATTATTTAATAACGGCTTAAAAACAGGCGGAAAAACTAATGTGATTATCCGCAATCAACCTTATGGGCAAATTGAGATTAAATCTATTCAGCAGCTACCTAGAACAGTCAATGTTTTCCAACCTGATGGCACTGTTAAAGAATTGCCAGATCCAAAGACCAATAATTTTAGCACAGATATGCTTTTGACCTTAGAAGGCAAAGCCAAACAGACCGAAAGCGGACTAGTTCTAGGTAGCAGTAAAGTTAAAATTGGTATGCCATTTGAGTTAGAAGGCTTTAACTACAACTTCAATGCAACTGTTATTGATATCAGATTTGACAAATAGCATTCACATTTTGTCTTATATATTTCTCCATCTCTAACAGGAAAAACAACTGGCGTAAACTGGGTGACATCAAAGCTGTGCAGAGCAACTATATAAGACATGTGTGTACATAACAGACAAAACCCGCGTAGGCGGGTTTCCAATTTCTTAAGTCCGCGCCCTTGGCCTTCCCGGAGGGTAGGCCAAGGGCGAACGTTTGTGTAGCCGCGATTTCTAATCGCCAGGTATATTTGCAAAACTGAGATGCTACTAAAGAACCTAATTAAGCAAAGGCAAATATTTGCGAATTAATCCAATTGTCACTGCTGGTAATTCCAACTGCGGTGTTAACCCCACATCTTCTAATTGTTGAAAAAATCGGATCGCTTGGGGATTAATTTCGGCAAGGCGGCGACCAATTGAGGGCCCTGTAAATTCTGACTTTTGTCCCCAAATAATGGCGGTGGGGGTAATTAACTGTTGAATGTAAAGGGATAAATCAAAGCATAAATCGCCACGTACAAATGACAATGCCGCATACTCAGCATTAGGCTGTTGGGCGGATTGTAGATAAGCATCTACAATTTCTTCGTACACTCGATTAGATTTAGCAAATTGCCGTTGCTCTAGGAAGCCGCGAACACCGCCACTAGTAGCAATTCCAGTGCTGTAAAGTAAGCGATCAACAACAGGAACGCTAACTAACTGAGCAAAAAAACTACGGGAGTAGTCTTCGCCAAAATCGGAAAGTCCGGCGGGGGTGGTAAGAATTAAAGACTTGAATAAATCAGGATGATCTGCTGCTACCCGAATTGTAAATGCTCCGGTCAACGAAGAAGCGATCGCTGTTACTGGACCAGTACAAGTCTGCTCGAAAAACTCCCGAATCGTGATCAAATAATCCTCAATCTTATAACTCCGTGCTGGATGCTCAGACCTACCCCAACCAATCAAATCTGGCGCAATCACGCGATATTCAGCCGCAAAAGCTGGATAAACTTTCGACCACTCATAAGCAGAAGATCCACCACCAAAGCCATGTAGAAACACTAAAGTTTCCCGATCATCTTTGGCAGTCACATCATCCAGCCAAGGTTCTCCAGCAGCAGTATAATATACCATTCTACCTAGTGAGGTATTTATGGAGCGTTGTTCAAATCCTATTGGTTGAAACATAAGTATTTTTTTGTTGACTGTAGTTATTAGTTGGCACAAGTCAAATAAAAGACCTGGGACACAGAGATACGGAGAGAGTATTTGATAATTTTTCCACGTCTCCGTGTTTTACCCTTGCCGCGTCTTATTTAGTCACTCTGGATGCTTACGTATTTAGTTCAAGCTCCCCGCTCATTGTTATTATCAACTAACCAATCACTTTAAGCCTTCTCACCACCGTCAGATTAAGTAGATATAAAATTACTGGATTACTTGTAAAGATTTGGTGATTTTTTTTCATAATAAAAAGTAACTTAACGTTGAAATTACTGTTTTATAAGACTTTTTAATGGTAGCGAGGATCACTCCAGAGTAAATCCAGCATAAGTTTTTATGGTAGTGTATCAAAAAACCGATAAATAATTTTCAGCGTGAAAAATAGTTAAAACGCTCATTTTAATAAGCTATTAATTCTACTTTCATACGCAGAAATTAGCATTTAACGTATAAATACTTTCATTATTATCTAAGTATATAGTAAGGCGGGATGTCATGGTAAAGCAGGCTACTCTTCAATCCAATAAAATACCAACGATTGAAGACGCTAAATTTGCGCTTGACAAATTTAATATACAAAACGAAATTAAAGCTTCAGCTGGGCGGGGTCAGATCGACCCAGTAATTGACGTTGCCCAAGTAACTGCACCTACTTGTATTTGTTTAGACTTAGAAGACTTGAAGTGTTTTGAAGCAGTAGAGCGTCAGTATGAACGCTGGGGAGTAATTTTTCACAATTCTCTAGCAATACAGCCATCAAATCCAGCATTTCCAACCTATTCAGGGCTAACAGTCTTAATGGGAGCGCCCAAAAGCGGATTTTTAGAAGCTACTTTCTTGCGTCCAGTTAACTCAGTTAGCGCCTTTGTCACTAGTTCGCAACGGCTAGTGCTTTCCGCCTACGATCGCGATCGACAACTGCTTGCTCAAACTGCACTACCAGGCTCTAATCTTGCCAATTCCGACTCAGCAATTTCCCCCAATGCCTTATTATCTATAAGTGCGAATAACATCTACAGCGTTACCTTCTGTGCTTTTAATGGTCAATTCACCCTTGATCAGTTTCGTTTTTGTCTTTAATTTAGGACTTACGTACAAAATGCCCTTGCTCTGAGGGATTTAAAATGGTATCTTTGTTTCCGCTGTGCTGTACTAGTCTACTATCCGACCATAAAACTGGGGATCTTGTAGTTTGGGTCTTCATCCTTTCTTTATCCATAGTAAAACTTATACAATAGGTAATTTCGTAATCAAGTAGGTAAACACTGTGGCACAGGCTTCGTCTTCTTGGCAGCAATTGATCAACCAGATCCCTAACTGGAACTGGTCGCTTCCAAAACTCAAGACAAAGGGAGCCATAAAGCAGCAAACATTTAAGCGCTTCTCTGGGCCTGGGGTATTTCTTGGGTTCGTGACAATCGTTGTTGCTATGTTGTTGTGGAACTGGAAACTGCTATTGGCTCTCTTAGTCGGCATTGGAGTAATGGTATTGGTTTACTCAATGCAGGAGTGGGACTGGCAATTGCGCTGGTCAAAAATACGCAATTTCTTAAATAGTTCAAATCGTCGGTTAGCCCTAGCAGTCATTAGTGGTGGTATTGCTACTGTCAGCACTTACATGGCGGCGGCAATTTGGGTTGACTCTCACAGTCCGTGGATTGCCGCTGGTGCGATCGCGCAAGGCGTGGGTACTCTGTTAACTTTAATTTTATTGGTTTGGCAAATTGTCAACTTTTATGAAAATCGAGAAGAAGACCATCTCGATCAGTTGTTGGTCAATTTAACAGAAAAAGATCCATTGAAGCGGTTGATTGCCCTACGTCAACTAACTAAAGTCATCACCCGTCAGCGAGTTGATTCTTCAGTGCAGCAAGATGTTGTTCAATGCTTGCAACTCCTACTCAGTCGAGAAGAAGAAGCTGTAGTTCGAGAGGCAGCTTTTAAGAGTTTACAAGCCTGCGATCGCCTACAAGTGCTACCCCCCAAAACAGCAACAACTTTCACACCCGTCTCAGCAAAAGTCAAGCATCACGTTTATTAGTCATTGGTCATTTGTCATTTGTCATTGGTCTTTGGTTAAATGATGAGTCCTAATTAATTTTCAATGCCCCAATCCCCAATCCCCAATCCCCAATACTTATTTTCGAGACAGCCGTCCATTGCGAACTTGGACTACCGGATGATTGCATCGCCGCACTAATTGTTCGTCGTGGGTGGTAACAATTACTGTAGCTCCAAAGGAATTTAACTTCTGAAGAATCTGGATCACTTGCCAGGAATTATCTGGATCGAGATTTCCAGTAGGCTCATCTGCCAACAACAAGGGTGGCGTACCAATGATCGCACGAGCAATACTCACCCGCTGCTGCTCTCCCCCTGAGAGTTGGTCTGGAAAGCAGTCAGCTTTATTCAGCAAACCTACCAGCTTTAAAGTTGGTTCTAAACGTCGTTGAATTTCTTTACGGGTATACCCTTGAGCTTGCAGCACAAAAGTCACATTTTCCGCTACTGTTCGCTGAGTAATCAGTTTGTAGTCTTGAAACACAATGCCAATCCGTCGCCGCAATAATGACAAGCGATCGCCCCGTAAATCCGCTACATTACATTCATCAACAATTACTTCTCCCTGTGTAGCCAACTCTTGCCCATACAGCAGTTTCAAGAGGGTTGATTTACCAGAACCACTTGGCCCCGTGATAAACAGAAATTCTCCCTTTCTTACCTCAAGGTTCGCATTTAACAAGGCGTGAGTGCCGTTAGTATAGGTCTTGGTTACAGATTGCAATTGCACCTTTGCGATCGTATTGCGATCGTGCTGTTGAGTTTCACAGTCCTCTCTATGAACGGATTTTTCTGTCTTAACTTGAGTTGTCAATACTGGCATTGTTAAATTTTCCTCATACCCACAACCAAACAGTTTGCCTGCTGAGATGTGACATTCCCCTCAAAAATAAGGATTCCCAGGTTTCGCCTGGGAATTTAAAATTCAACAAAGAAAATTTAAAATTTTTTGAATACTTTAATACAAACTAAGTAATAGCACCCAGAATTCAAAACTCAGCACTCTTAACTAATTGCACCCTTTGCTGTCAAACGATAAATAAACGCTTTCACAGCAAACTCTGGCAAAGCCAACATCCGCCGCCAGCGCCAAGGTTCTTGATAAAGCCGATACAACCATTCCAAATTATTATTTCCTAACCAGGCGGGAGCACGAGTTTTAGTTCCTGACCAAATATCAAAACTGCCACCGACGCCAATCCAAATTGCTTGAGGACACAAATGACGGTTTTCGGCAATCCATAACTCTTGACGTGGCACTCCTAAACCGACAAAAATCACTTGTGGCTGCAATTGAGCAAGAGTTTCTCGCAATTGTGCTTCTTCTTTTGGAGAATGGTAGCCTGAGTGAGTGCCTACTATATTGAGGTCTGGAATTTGCTGCTGCCAAAAATCTGCCGCATTTGTAGCTACTCCCGGCGCTGCTCCATAGAAAAATATCTTTGCTCTTGTCTGTTGTTGCCCAAGTTCTTGCAAAAGCTTTTCTGCTAACTCAATCCCCGGAAAACGCTGCACTTTTTGCCATAACAGCCACCGCAAATACAAAACAACCCCTGCTCCATCTGGAATCACGAGTTCAGCATTTTTAATGACCTGAGCTAATAATTGATTTCGCTCTGCCTGCATAGTCATTTCTGCATTGAGCGTTACTACATGAGTTCCCTTGCCTGCGTGCAGGCATTCTAACAACCAGCCTGGATAGTTAGCCATCACATGAACTGGTATTCCCAACACTGAAAATGCTTGATTGCCGTTAGACATAGCCTATTCTTGAGTAACTCTCACACCAGATTTCGCTTGAATGTTAAGTTTATCAAATTTTTTTATATTAGAACTGAGGCAGGAGGGATTCTCCATTGCCCTGCAACGATAGAAAGCATAATTAAACTAACTAGTCTTGGGCGCTTGTACTTGGACTGAATCAGTCCAAATTTATTGTTAAAGTGTAATATTCACTCAGTATAAAACGCTCAACTCGCAACTCTGGTTCCGGGAACAGAAGCCCCCACTATACTGCTTGCAGTTAGTGTGGGAGTATGTCACGAAACTCGACTTTATGGTTAAGGTAGTGTAACGGGCTGAAGTTGGCTATGAGTAAAATTCGCATTGCTCTGATTGAAGATCATGACCTAACTCGTGTAGGTATTCGGACAGCATTACTGCAAAAGGATGAAATTGAAGTTGTAGGTGAAGCTGCCAATGCTGTTGAGGGGCTAAAAATGTTAAAAATGGTACGACCAGATATTGCCATTGTAGATATTGGTTTACCAGATAAGGATGGCATTGAGTTAACACGGGAGGTAAAATCTACTACTAATGGACAGCAGCTACTGACAAAAGTGTTAATTTTGACACTACGGGATAATAAAGAAGCGGTGTTGGCAGCTTTTGCCGCTGGCGCAGACTCTTACTGTATGAAAGATATCAAATTTGATAATTTGCTGGAAGCAGTACGAGTCACTTACAATGGCAACGCCTGGATCGATCCAGCGATCGCTCGGATTGTATTACAACAAGCGCAACAAAATCCCCAAAAGTTGGAATCGGCTTTTGTCGATACTAAGACTATTGCTCCTAACCCTGATTCTTTTGAGAATTCGGAGGAAATTCAGCCTTACACCCTGACAGAAAGGGAATTGGAAGTGTTACAGTTGATTGTCGAAGGTTGTAGTAATGCAGTAATTGCAGAAAGACTTTATATCACTGTTGGGACTGTTAAAACTCACGTTCGTAATATTTTGAATAAACTATGTGCAGATGACCGTACCCAAGCAGCAGTACGCGCATTGCGTTCTGGGTTAGTTGGATAAAGTTAATTTTGCAGTGGACAATTGAGGATGATCAAGGGGAACTCACAACTTTGAGAAAGTCATATTTTCAAAGTGAATGGCTTCTCTGATTTTTTGTTACTTATCAGGTGAGATAAATATCACACTATCTCGCCATTCAAATATGTGAAAAATAAAGTCAAATATGGCTGAGAACGGGGTGGACAAACTTAAGCTCATGGTGGTAGATGATGAGCCAGATAACTTAGATTTACTCTACCGCACTTTTAGGCGAGATTTTCAAGTATATAAAGCCAATCATGCCTTTGGTGCTATGGAAATCTTGGATCAATTTGGCGAAATGGCGGTGATTATTTCTGACCAAAGAATGCCAGAAATGAATGGCACTGAATTTTTTAGTCGCACCGTAGAACGCTTTCCAGACACGATTCGGATTTTGTTAACTGGTTTTACTGATGTCGAAGATTTGGTAGATGCGATTAACTCCGGTCAGGTATTCAAGTACATTACCAAACCCTGGAATCCAGATCGGCTGAGAGCGTTAGTTGAGCAAGCCACTGATACATATCGCCTAGTTAAGAAGCGCACCCAAGAGTTGCGTCGGGCCCTACGGCGAGAATCTTTATTTAATGCGGTAACAACGGCAATTCGGGAGTCTTTAGACTACGACAGTATGCTGCAAAAAATTGTGGCAACTATTGGACAAACATTTGAAGCTACCAGTTGCTTACTAAGACCAGTAGAGGGCGATCGCCTGATACAAGACCAGTTTTTGTACCACGATCCTCAATCCCATGTATCAGATTGCTTCTTCGATGCCAGTATTTTAATTGAAAAAGTGCTGGAAACCCGACATTATCAACTTGCTCAAGATATATATGACGGTATTCCTTGTCACCATCTGGTTGTGCCACTTAGCTATCAACAGCATCTATTGGCTGTGCTGGCCCTCCACCAATGGGGAAGCGATCGCCCCTGGCAAGACGAAGACATCCAACTGATTGCAGGTGTTGCCGAACAAGCAGCCTTAGCTCTCTCTCAAGCAAAACTCTACCAGCGCCTCCAAGAAAAGCAACAGCAGATTCATAATGAGTTGGAGGTGGCTCGCCAAATTCAATACAACTTACTACGCCAAACTTTACCTGACATCAAAGGTGTGAAGGTGCAAGCCTGTTGCTACCCGGCGCGGGAAGTAGGAGGCGATTTCTTTGAAGTGTTTGTTCATCCCAAAGGCGATTTGTGGTTAGCAGTGGGTGATGTTTCTGGTAAAGGCGTCCCAGCTGCTTTATTTATGGCCAGTGTTATTTCAGTTTTGCGCCGAGAATTATCTCAAGAAACACCAGCCGAGCCGAATGTGGTTATGCAGAACCTCAATCACGCTCTGAGTGAAGATTTAATTAGCAACAATTATTTCATCACCCTTGTGTTAGCCTGTTATACCCCTAGCACTAAGGAACTCGTCTACACTAATGCCGGTCATATCTATCCACTATTATGGTCACGCCAAGACGTTTTAGCTGACAATCCTAATTACCTCAAAGTCCGCAGCGTTCCTTTGGGAATCTTGCCCAAGTGGCAGGCACAATCTGGTCGTTTGGTTCTTGACGCTGGAGACACATTGTTGCTAGCCAGCGATGGCATTACAGAGGCAATGATCTCAAATGATTCTGATTTAACAGTAAAAAACGGGTCTGGCGTTGAAGTCGTTAACCGTTCCATGCTGAATCAAGATGGTCTTTGGCAACTTTTACAACAGGAGCAACAGCCACTTTCTCTTAACCATTTACTAGCTCGCATCCAGGCAGATAATCACATTCAAGAAGACGATCAAACTATACTTTCGCTGGAGATTTTGTAAGTCATGAAAAGTGAGCTTCATGTACCGAGTGACTTAAGTTTTCTGAATATTGTCGAAAACTGGTTGCTGGGATGTTTGAAAATTCAGCTAGGAGAATCTGTGGATTGGTCGCGGCAATCAAGTCGTTTGAGACTGGCTTTAGTAGAAGCCTACTCAAATGCAGTCCGTCATGCCCACAAAGACAAACCAAATTTACCGATTTTACTGCGTTTGGAAGTGAAAGACCGGGATCTGGCCTTAGAAGTTTGGGACTACGGCGAAGGCTTTGATATGTCTAACTACTACGCTCCAAACCCATTGGAAAAACAAGAAGGTGGTTATGGTTGGCTGATTATGAATCGTCTCATGGATAAAGTAGATTACCAGTTGCAAATTGATGGTGCTAACTGTCTAAAGTTACAAGCTACTTTACCCGAATTAGTCCAATAGAAAAAAGTGACTATTTTGCAGGTAATGTGATTTATACTTATTTGCTATTTTTCACGACGTAAAGAAAGTAGTTCTTGGGGAGAAGCTAAAATTTTGATTCTAGTATAAAAAATTTGCCGTTGTTGGTTGAGGATAAATAACCACAAGACATTCACACTACACCATGAAGTTTGGGCTTTGCCTGTTATCTGGATTTGAATATCACCGTTTTCTAAAGTCTCAGCTATTCCTGTGTTGGGGTAAGCTTTGATATTTTGGCCTTCTTGTTTTAAGTAGGCTGCGATCGCATCTGTTCCCACAATATCAGATTCAAATGGTGGGCGCATCACACCATCTACCGCAAATAAGGCAGCAGTTGCCTCAAATTCTCCTGCATTTAAGGTTTCAAAATAACTCAGTATGCTTGTTTCTGTAATTCCATCTATCTGGAATTCTTCTTTCAACTGGGTTAGGGATATCAATTCAGGAGAGGTCATAGGAATTACCTGTATTATGCTATCTGAATATTAATTTCAGTACAAAAATAGGTAAAAAGAAAGCCGCTGTTGAGATAGATTGCTACATATTGGTAAATCTTCCTCACGATGGAAGTTTTAAGCTGCTACGCAGCTTAAAACTGGCGCATATAAGAGATTAATAAATCTTAATTAAAGTTACAAACTACGTAATGTAAAATTATAGCGCCTTTAGTTAGGCAAAATCCAAATAAAAAAATGAATCAGTATTCCATAACAAGCAGCAGTGTAGTCAAAGAAAAAGCCAGCGAGTTGGGCTTTCACAAAGTTGGAATTGCTGCCGCAGATGGGGTAGATGCCACAGAAGCGCAGAGGTTGCAAGCATGGATTGAACTGGGTTATCACGCGGATATGGGATGGATGGCTAACCCGAAACGTCAGGATATCCGCTTAGTGATGCCAGAAGTGCGATCGCTAATATGTGTGGCGCTGAATTATTACACACCACATCAACGTCCCGATGGCGAGGGATACGCCAAAATTTCCCGTTATGGCTGGGGAAGGGATTATCACAAGGTGATGCATAAAAAACTTAAGCAGCTAGCTACATGGTTAGAATCACTTGATGCAGGTGTGATAGCTCGTTATTATGCAGACACTGGCCCGGTGCAAGATAAAATATTGGCTCAACTTGCTGGAATTGGTTGGATTGCCAAGAATGGTAATGTGATTACAAGGGAATATGGCTCTTGGGTATTTTTGGGAGAAGTGTTGACTAATTTAGAATTAGAGAGCGATCGCCCGCATACAGAACACTGCGGTAGCTGTACTCGTTGTCTTCAGGCTTGTCCCACAGGTGCAATTACTCAGCCTTTTGTCGTGGATGCTAATCGCTGCATTGCTTATCATACCATTGAAAATCGGGCAGAGGAATTACCAAAAACAATCACACCTCATTTGCAAGGCTGGGTTGCTGGTTGCGATATTTGTCAAGATGTTTGTCCTTGGAATCAACGTTTTGCCAACACAACTGATATTGCAGAGTTTCAGCCTTATCCTGGGAATATTGCTCCCCACCTGCTAGAATTAGCCCAAATCTCAGATCAGGATTGGGATAAACGATTTCCAGCATCTGCCCTGCGGCGGATTAAGCCAGAAATGTTACGACGCAACGCCCTAGCTAATCTTGACGCATCCAGGCAAAGAATGACCCCGAAAGTAATTATTTTTGATTTTGATGGCACAATTGCTGATACAGTAGACGCCCTTGTAAGCATTGCTAATCGTCTAGCTGTAGACTTTGGTTATAGACAAATAAGCCCAGAGCAATTAGCCCTCCTCAAGAACTTAACATCTAGGGAGATCATTAAGTATTCAGGAGTTTCTCTATTTAAGATCCCTTTTCTAGTTAAAAAAGTTAAAGGAGAATTAAAAAACAAAATCCCAGAATTAAAGCCAATTCCGGGAATTAAAGAAGCATTAATAGAACTCCAAAATCATGGATATAAACTGGGTATTATTACTTCTAATTCTAAAGAAAATGTTACACAATTTCTGACAATTAATGATTTAAATCACCTGTTTGATTTTATATATTCAGGAATTACAATTTTTGGTAAAACAACGATTATTAATAATGTATTGAGGCAAAAGCAACTCAAACCTCAAGAAGTGATTTATGTCGGAGATGAAACTAGAGATATAGAAGCATCAAAGAAAGCAAACATCCAAGTAATTGCAGTGACTTGGGGCTTTAACTCACCGGAAGTACTCGCCAAGCAAAATCCAGATTATTTAATTCAGTTACCTAGTGAACTACTAGAAGTGATGAATGGTCGTTAATTAATAAATAGTCAAAATTCGATCAGAAAAATCTCAACTGTTGACAAATGGCTAAAACAGTCGAGTGGGCAATGTCTGTCAATGACGAAAACTTCAATTTTAATATTTGTGACATTGCCCATCCTACAAAATAGCAAGATATCAGGAAAACTTAATTTTTCCGTTCACCCTTTTCTAAAGCTTGTTGTACTAAATCATCGCTGACATTAGTTACACCCTCAGTGTTAGAATTCCCAACTTCTTTTGCTAACTCTCGAAAATCATCAGGATTGCCAGTTGACTGCGCTTCAGTTTTTGTCTCTTGTGGCTTAGAGGTTTTATATTTAGGTGCTGTGGCTGCTTCGGCTGCTGTTCCACCTTTACCTGTGCGATCAACTTCACTTACGCTAAATTGTTGAGCAGCTGCATAATCCGCATCAAAATCTACCGTTGGTGCTTTTTCTTCACCACTAGCTATGCTTTCAGCAGCTAATTGTGAATCATGGGTGGGAGATTCATTTAAATTGGGCTTTACTTCATCAGTCATAATAAAAACCTTAAGCTAAATGTTTAATTGCTTACTTGAGCAATCATAGCAAAGCAATTCGCTGCTTTATTGCTTCCTTAAGAGAGATTTTTACCTCTATTAAAAGGTAGATTAAAGTAGCAATTTCCAATTAATTTAACTCTTTCTATTGGTACTAGAATCTGATTCTCAAATTTTGGTAACACTTAGTTTGGCGTGTTAAATAATGTTGGAGACAAATAATAATGACTGCAAGTTACGACAAAACTATTTCTCAAGCTCAGAGCAATGAAACTCAAAATTTGGTAGATGCGTTTAACGCCTTAGATACCGATGCCAAATTAGCTTGGTTCTATTTTGTTTATGAAAAAATGGGTGATTCCATCACGCCAGCTGCTCCCGCTGCGGCCGAACCAGAGTTAGCACCACTTCTGCTAGGAGATTATTTTGAATTATCCGATGAGCAGCAATTAGATATTATGCGGGATATTGTTAACCGCAAAGACACAGAATATTCTCGTGCTTATGGGGCGATCAAAGAAAACAACCAGCTGTTAGTTTGGTATGCTTGGGCGGTAGCTATGGGGGATACGGTGGTGGACTTACCAGCTAGCTATCAGGCAAGTAAGGCAATAAATGATCTGGTTTCCCAAATTGAAGGACTAGATTTTGAGGAGCAAATGTCGGTGTTTCGGACAATAGCTGGTGAATTGGGTTACACCGATGTCAAGCCGATCGAAACGCAAGCAGAAACTGGCAAAACGTCAAGTTTGTAATCAGCTTTGGCGACTAGAAGTCGCGGCTACACAAGCAAAGTCCGCCTACGCGGACTTGAAGAACCTACGAGACAGCCAACTGACTCAAGTCGGCTGGGGTGAGGTTGGAGTGTACGACTTCACCATCACGGAACCAAACGATGCGCTGGGTTTGACGAGCAACTTCTGGTTCATGAGTCACCATGACAACGGTGATCCCACTGCTATTTAGTTCGCCAAAAATATCTAAGACTTCTTGGGTTGTGCGTGAATCAAGTGCGCCTGTGGGTTCATCGGCTAGAAGTACTACGGGACGATTGACAATGGCTCGTGCGATCGCTACTCTTTGTTGTTGTCCACCAGATAGTTGAGTTGGTTTGTTGTTGAGGCGATTTGCTAAACCGACTCGCGTCAATGCAACTGTAGCGCGATCGCTTCTTTCTTTCGGACTCACGCTAGCATACACCATTGGCAGCATCACATTTTCTAATGCTGTGAGTTGGGGTAATAGATGGAATTGTTGAAAGACAAACCCCAGTTTTTTATTGCGGATGTGTGCTAAGGAGCGATCGTCCATTTGCGCCACATCAATATTATCTAAGTAATAATGTCCGCCGGTGGGTCTGTCTAGACAACCGATAATATTCATGGCTGTGGATTTCCCAGAACCAGAAGGGCCCATAATTGAACAATATTCGCCCTCGTGGATAGTCAAGTTCACATCGTTGAGTGCTTTGACTTCAGTTTCGCCACTGCCATATATTTTAAAGATGTTCTCCAAACGAATAATTGTTGGTTTAGGAACAGGATTGGGAACTGGAGAATCGGTAATTGAAATAGTGTTTGCCATAATAAGGATTTAGTGATTAGTTGCTAAAGACGCGATTATAGCGCTTCTCGTTTTGAACACCAGTCTTTACAACTTAACAATAAAACTCTCTCGAATATGAAAGTCAGCCTCCGCGCCTTGATGATTTAATGCCCAGTAAGTCACCTCACTATCTTTATGTTTGATGACAGTCGTGATACCAACTTCAATAGCTTGCTCCACAGAGATAATTTTATCCAAATCGACATTTAAAGTCAGTACTAAACTATCAGCTTGATTGTCAACATTAAACGGTAGATTTTCAAAAGCTGTTTCCTCTTGCATCCGTTGACGGTAGCCATCAAAGCGATAGACATTCCAGTGTCCGGCGGGGGAAAGGTTAAATTCCCAATATCGTTGAGCATCTTTGATGCCAAGGAAGAACTCAAAGCAGGTTTCTTTCCACAATTCATGCTTGCGTGATGGCATGTTTGCTGGTAAAGCAATACCTTCTCTGCGATCCGCTACAGGCTTTACCAACGCAATTTCTTTTAAATTGCCTCCAAGGGTGTAACAGATGGTAAGTTGATTAGAATTTCGAGCGATATTGCCTGCAATTTTTAAATTAGGAAAGAACTCGGTAGAGGGGAAGGGTTGCAGGGAAAATGTCTGTTCGTTCATTTCATGTCTTGAATAATGTTGCAAATTTGCGTTTTTTGAGATTCAATACTTTCGGTAAGCTTAAACTGGACGAGCGCTCTTGCCAAGTTATGTTCTGGATGTTTGACTTTGAAGTAAACATTTCCTGCTAAATAATCAGCAAAGAATCTCAATCCTAGTTCAAAGGCAATAAGACGGATGGCATCGTATATATAAGCATAATCATTCTCAGTAAGAAATGCCTTGGCCACAGCAAGATAACCCTGTAGGATTTCCTGGCACAGGTCAGTATCGAAACAAACACTTTCCCAATTCTCAGTTTCTTCTCCAGCCGGATTGCAACCCGATCGCAGGCAATCGCCAATATCGTAATGTACCAGACCGGGTTTAACAGTGTCCAGGTCTATGACGCTGACAGCTTGCTGGGTAGTAGTGTCAAACATCACGTTATTGATTTTTGGATCGCCGTGCATCAGACGCAGAGGTAGTTTGCCTTCAGCTTTGGCATTTTCTAGGATATGTGCAAAGGTTTGGCGATCGCTAACAAACTGCAAGCAATAATTAACTTCAGCAGATTGAAACGCACTAGTTTTCGCCAAAACTCCCTCGTAATGCTGGAGATAAAGCGGTGTAATATGGAATCCTTCAAGGGTATCAGCAAGTTTTTCTGGTGGTAAATCGCTGATTAAATTGTGGAACATCCCCAAGGCATAACCGATTTCTTTGGCATGGGAGCGATCGCTCATAGTATCAAAGGACTGGGAGCCTTCAATAAAGCTAATCGCCCGCCAAAATGAGCCATCTACATCCTTCCAGTACTCTTGAGCGTTTTTGGTCAATAGTACGCGTGGAACTTCCCAGCGACGATTCAGGGGTGTATGCTGCAACCGTTTGCGAACATGCTCAGTGAAGGTACGCATATTCTGCATAATCAGTTGTGGCTGGCGAAATACCTGCGTATTGATGCGTTGCAGGACAAAATGCTGTTCTTCTGAAGAATTTAGAGTTACCAAAAAGGTGTCATTTATATTACCACTTCCAAATGATTTAACGCCTGTAACCTTACCTAGTTGGGCGAATTGGTCTGCGATCGCTACTAGATTTCGGGTATTCTGTGTATTGATTTCTTCTGTCATGTGTTTAACCTGTACTACTCCTCACATACATTGCACGCAAGCAATAGGGGATATCGTAGCGCAAGTGTTAAGATAATTCGTAATTCGTAATTCGTAATTCGTAATTGATTATTCAAATGTCAATTATGAATCTTTAAAAGTACTATAGCAATCCTGAATCATTCGTGAAAAACAAGATCCCCGACTTCTTTGAGAAGTCGGGGATCTGTGGGTTGCAATTTAATAGTTAGGAAATCTCATCATTATCAACCCACTCGTCATAAGATGAATCATAACCAACGTAGTGAAGATAGTATTGCTGACCTTGGATTTGCTCAATTGTTGCGGAATACCAAGCTTCTTGCTCATCATCCCAACATTTGACCTTTTGACCTACTGCATATCCATTCTCATCAGCGGAGCGAAGATCGCGAGTCCGAATGTCATCTTCGCCTACCCACTCGTCATAAGATGAACCGTAACCAAGGTAATGAATAAAAAATTGGTCATCTTGGATTTTTTCAATTGTTCCCTGATACCAATCCTCGTCCTCATTATCCCAAACTTCTACTGTTTTGCTTAATTCATACTGATTCTTATCTGACTTAACAGCAGATGAGACATCTTGGATCGGCTTTTGTGACTCTTTTTGAATTTCTTCTTTTACTAAAGTGTATGCTTGCAAAATCAAACTGCGAGCAACAGTTTGAATTCCTGTATGCTCATAGTAATTGGTAGTTTGATCTAGGAATGCTGCAACAAAATCTAAATTATCATCAGCAATCTGAATAAAATTACCCAAATGGCTAGAAATTGATTGCGGAGTTATGCCTGTCTTGGATACTAAGTTATTCATCCAGCCTTGCACAGAGTTGAAACCCTGACTGATAAAACCAACTTTATCAGAGGGGTTACTACCTGGGAGAAAGTTATTAACGGCTAAGAAAACCGGATTTTGAGTTATTGCGTTAGTATCAGTACCACTAATAACTCCCTGAATTTTGCTGAGAAAATCGGGGCCTAATGGGAGAATTCCATCTAGACAAACTAGAGCGGCCATTCGCATTAGGGATGCATTTTGATAGTTGTTAGCGAGAGAATTAGCAAACTCTTGGGGATTAGGTTGAGGAATGCCATTTAGTTTACAAAAGGCAATGATTTCGACAGCAATTTTTAGTACTAAGTCAATGGATTGAGTGACATCAGCTTTGGGAGTAATATTGCCTAAAAAAGACAGAAAGCCGATTTTTTCACTAACTTTATTCGCTAAAGCCGCCGCCGCCATAGCTGTGTCTGCCTTATCAATTGTTTGATAAAGTTTGATTGCGAACTGGTAGCCTTGTTGAGGATCTTGGTATAAAGTGACGGCGCGATCGCGGATTTTCTGAATTGCCTTAGCATCAGTTTCTCCAGTGATGCTGCGAATATTATTGTCAAACCCCGTCAAATTGCTCCACTCACCTGGTGCTACATAATCAAGAGCCTTTAAAACTTTGACAGTGATATTGTCAGTCGGTAACTCGTCAACCAACTGAATAATTGATTTATCCATCAGCCGATCCTCAAAACTCCAAATATCGTTGCAACACGATTCAGATCAGCCCACACCCTACAGAAAGCCTTTCTCTCGTCGGCGCTGGGCGAATTGCTGAACCGTATTCATAGAGTTCCCGAACCTGACTAAAAAATAACGATGTTACCAACAGGTTCTACAACTAAGAGATATTACATAGGCGATCGCTTAACTCTCAAAACTAATTGATGATATAAAGTAGTAGACTGACACGACTAGAATGATGGATTATGCGTAGATTGGGTGGAGCAACGCAAAACCCAACATAGCTCAGGGTATTTGCTTTTTTTGTAGTTAATCCAACCTACATTTTTTTGCAACTTTTCTTTTTAACATAACTCCAAACCCACCAACCAAAATAGAACCAAGGGTAGTTAAAGGTTCTGGGACTGGTTGAGGATTGGAATTTGTCACTGAAGCATTTGTTAACGACAATATTGATGAACCAAAAGTATCATTTACATCGGTAACACCAATGCCAATGTTGTAGCTGCCAGATGTTGCAAATGTATAGCTAAAAGGGTTACTTCCAGTTAGAGGGATAACTGAGTTGCTAATGGTTACAAAGGCGCGATCGCTGGAAAAAGTATCATAGGTTAATAAGGAATAGTCAAAACTGATCGCATCTCCAGCTAGGACATTTAAAGCTGTTTTAATCGCAGAACCTTCGGTGGCATCAATACCAAGCGATCCTGGATTGAGACTTAAAAAAGTTTCTAAGGAGCTAATATAAGTTGGGTCATTACCTGAGACATTGTAGTTGTCAGCATCATCATTGCCATCAGCGAAGGCATTTGTTAGCGTCGCTTGACTTGGAACTGCAACAACATCACCCAATTTGTCCCAATTGCTTAAATTAAGACTGGCAGCAAAAGAAGGGGAAGCAATGGTGAAACTGCTCAAGCCCAAGAAGCTAAAAACCATAGCCTTGTGAATTGTTCGTTTGATAAAAGTTGCATTCAACATATAAAATTCCTACAAATTTATGAAACCGCTTTGTTAGTAGATACTAGTTTTGAAGATTGAACTAACTACCAGTTTGACTGTTGCTTTCCCATTTTCTTGTGGAAGGGCTAAGACGATGTTTGAAAAGTTTTCTTCTCGGTAACAAAACGTTCTAGATCCCCCTAAATCCCCCTTAAAAAGAGGGACTTTGATTCCGGTTCCCCCCTTTTTAAGGGGGGCTAGGGGGGATCAATAAGTTCCTAAAATCACAACCAACTACTTTTTAAACATCCTATAACGGTCAAGCCCTAAAATACGAAGTTGCTGGGGTTATTAAAAGTGCCAGTACCAGCTAAATTAACCGTGATAAAAGGTCTGAAGATGTCGTCGCCTGTAGAGCCATCAGCATCAATTTGCACGCTGAAATTGTTGGTGCTAATACCCTGCACAACTTTCACATAGCCGTTGGCTATTGCGTTTGCACTGTTGTAGCCTCCTGTAACTAGGCTATCGAGCAGTTGCGTGAAGACAATACGATCCTTGCCAACTTCAAAATCTGTAATCGTGTCACCGTTATCGCGGATATTAGTATATACAAATTCGTCATTTCCGTCACCACCAGTAATTATATCTGCGCCTTGTAAGCCGGTGATGCGATCGCTCGTGGAAGTTCCAATTAAAGTATCACGCCCTGGTGTACCAGTGATTTCATTTGGCTGAATGGAGAGATTATCAGTAATTGGTACGGAAGTAGTATCTCCACGCGTAAAGCCGCCACTACTAATACTTGTGCCACCACCAGAAACTGATTGGATACTAATATATCCACCACCCAAATCTGGTAAAGTTAGTAAAACATTTTGAGCAACATTACCATTAGGATCTATAAAATTACTTGCTTTAATGGTTCCCTGTAAATTTTGCAATTGAATGATGGCATCGCTACCCGCCTGAAACCCTGCTGTACCATCATTAATAACTAAATAGCGACTACTACCAGAAGTAAATGTGGCAGCATAGTTGGCTTGAAATCCACCAGAAAACAGGTTTCCCATGTTTAAGTGTGTATTAATTGAAGACTCATTTGGAAATCCTTTTAGAAGATTACCCGCATTATAGAAATAGAAGTTAGATACGGTAGAAATTTGAAATTTTTCTTCGTTAGCATTGAAGTCTTTAATAACATCAAAGTTATTGAGGAGAGAGTCTTTTAAGTCGGTGTAAACAAAAATATCTGCTCCAGTTCCTCCGGTTAGAATATCTGAACCACGTCCACCGATTAGTCTGTCATTACTACCGCCGCCATTAAGGGTATCATTGCCAGCACCACCATACATTAAAGCCGAATAAGAGTCTGCTGTTAAAATATTATTGGAATCGTTTCCTTTAAAAACTTTATATGTTCCTCCTCCATTAAAATTGATTTGTTCAATATCTATGAGGATATCAGTACCATCTCTATTGGTTTGAGTGTCAGTAACCTGCATATCTCCATTATTTAATAAAGAGATTTGATAATTAACAGAATCTCCCGTGAAAACTGCGGTGTCATTACCTGCACCACCACTCAGGTTGTCATTACCATCGCCACCACTCAGGTTGTCATTACCTGCACCACCACTCAGGTTGTCATTCCCTGCACCACCATTGAGAATGTTATTGCCACTATTACCTGTAATGATGTTATTGGCGGCGTTACCTGTGCCATTAATCGCAACTGTTCCTGTCAGGGTAAGGTTTTCTACGTTAGCAATATCAGCAATACTAAAGGTGACGCTGGATTGAACGGTATCAGTTCCTTCTGCTGGATTCTCGATAATAGTATCAGTGATGCTATCAAGAACAATATAAGTATCGTTACCAGCACCACCTTTTAGTAAGCTGTAGTAGTCATACTCACCCTTCAGGGTATCATTCCCAGCAGTTCCTTCCTTATAATTATTAAAGGCGATGAGCGAGTCAGTGGAATCATTTGTATTAGTCCACGCTCTATTGCTAGTAAAAATCTCCGATAGATCCCTAAAGTTATTATCTTTGTAGAGTGCAACTGCCCAACCTTGAGGAACTTTTAAGGAACTGAGGATATCCTTATCGAAGCCGTTTCTTAGCAACCTATCATAATTGTACCTACCTGGTATTAGCTTCAAGCTTTTTCCTAAATAACTACCATGTTCAAAAATTTCAGCATGGTCACCAGAGATTATAAAATTTGAATTTTTAAAATCTAGCTTGTTGCTGAGTGTTATTAAATGCTGGGACTTAAAGAATGGAAAAATAGGGCTGGCAAAATCAAATATCTTATAATATAAATCACCTGTATTGCGATCATAGCTAAATTGATCCATAGAAATTGGGCCAAATTGAGAAATATCAATCTGAATCTTATCTCCCTCTAATGGATTGAAGTCTGTAATGGTATCAATTCCTTCTGAGATACCGTTAAAGACAAAAGTATCAGCACCAGCTCCTCCCGTTAGGGTGTCGTCCCCTTCTCCACCTTCGAGCCGATTATTTTGGCTATTGCCAGATAAGGAATCATCACCACTGCCACCAATGGCGTTTTCAATTGATGCTAAAAGGTGCTGAAATTGACTGCTTTCTATCCCTTTCTTATACACTAATCCAGTTGTATAACTCAAAGAGCTATCAAACTCGTTGAGAGATATATCTAGATTTTCAGTATAAAGGCTGTAAGAGACAGTATCACTATCACTACCATCGAGGTTATCAAATTCAAATATGGCTTTATTACCTTCTACGTGGGCACCATCTAATTTAGCGAAAGCATAGCTGGTAGTAAGGATGTCAGAGCCTTTTCCACCGTAGAGTTTACCCCCTCCGAAAAGGTAATCATTGCCATCATTGCCAACGAGGTAATCATTATCATTTCCATAGAGGTTATCATCGCCATCTCCTCCATAAAGCTCATCATAGCCTTTGTCGCCATACAGGATGTCATTATCTCCATCACCATAGAGGAAATCATCGCCATCTCCACCATGAAGCAAGTCCTTATTTTCATCGCCATATAGGGCGTCATTACCTCCCTCGCCTAACAATAAATCATCACCTTTCTTACCAATGATGATGTTCTGATTATTATCACCAACTATACTATCGTTACCATCTGTGCCGTCTATGTTTGCTACATTATTAGCTGAGACATCTAGTTGAACATTGCCTATTTCGTATATAGGTTTATTTTCCACCAAAAGTTTATGTTTTTCTGTAATTGTTTCTCTAGCATATTGAGCTATGGTATTTGCCTCGTCATACCACATGACATGGTAATTGCCATCTAAGGAAACCTTAATACCTACAGTTCCTAGCAGAGCTACATTTCCCCAAGCTGCAACATAATCATTGCTCGATATACCATCATTAGTGTACTCAACATAAACTTCCCCAGAGCCTAAATTCTTTCCGCCGATGAAGGGGATAAAATCAGGAACCTTGACACTCGCCTCACCGAACATATATAGGTCTAATTTAGACGTAGCCAAAAACTGAGTTTGTGTAGTGATTAGTCCATTTAAAATGGTGAAATTAGATGTTGCCCATAAATATTCATTTCCTTTATTAGCCCAATTGATTTCAGTATCGCCATTACCTTTAATCAACCCACCAAGAACGGTAATGTTGCCAGTTGTTTTGAAGTAGCTGCTAGTAATTCTGGCGCTTGCATCTAACTCAACCAACGAGCCATGAATACCACCACCAGCCCAAGAAGGTAGATTTAAGTTAATTTCAGCCCCGGCTGTTATACCAACTTTGCCACCAAATAATGTGTTTACTGCCTCATATCGCCCTTCTATGCTTTGAAGATAAGCTCCGGTAGTACCAATTGGTTTATTCAGGTGATCTGCTTTAATGTCGGCATAAGTTAATACACCAGTAGTGGTATTGAATGTAAAATCAGCGTTAATATCAATTCCACTGGGAATTGATAGAGTTCCTTTAGCATTTATTGTGCTATTTACTGTATTAATCCCTAATTCTGCGTGTTTGATTGTCCATCCCCCTGCATTGATATTCTCAGCAGAGAATGTTCCGACAACTTCTACTACAGGATTAGCAGCATTGTTGCTAATTTTAATATAGTTTGAACCACTAAAATTAGCGGTGAACTCGTGAAAATCGGGAAGTACCAATGTACCTTGAAATTTAAAGTATTTTTCTAAAATTGTTTTGCCGTCTTTATCTAATACTTTGGCGTATTCAAGTTTAATATTTGTACCTGTTGCTCGCAGTTTTTCTAAACCCAGAAAATTAACATCAAAATTAGGAATTGTAATTATACCACCAGTTAAGTCAATTCCATCATTATTAACAACTAAGTAATTTAAACCAGTTATATCTACAGTGGCTTTTCCTAATGCGTCAGGAAGGATTAACTTACCTTGAGTTTTAAGTTCTGGGTCCCATAAGATTGTATCAGTAAGATTTCGGTCAGGGGTAAAGATTATGGTTCGGAGGTCAACATTTGTGCCAAAAAATGTAAAATCAGTTCCTTCTGGGGTGTCTGCACTAATTCTTGTGAGCTGACCTTGATCAAAAGCCAGAGTTAAACCAATATATTTTTCAGGAGCAGTGTACAGTTTAGCTGTACCTGTAACTTCATTTCTACGATTATCAAAAGTTTTATTAACATTTACTTGAATATCAGAGAGTTTCCAGTCACCATATATGTCTATAGGATTAACTTGAAAATCCGCTACTAATTCATACTGAAGACCTTGATCACTATTTTTAACCTTAACGTAATTACCACTTCTTAAATCTAGTTTAAAACCCTTGAGACTGGGAACTTCAAACAGACCTGTAAGTGTTGCTATTTGTTCACCAAAGTTAAAGTTTATTGCTGCATCAGTACTTTTAATTTTAATTAAGTTGAGCAGATTAAACTCACGCTCTCCTCGCAGTATTAATGAACCACCTGTGACATCAACATAAGGGACGTAAATTGTTTCATCTTCTTCTATTCGTTCCTTAACACCAAAGATGATATAGTCTTCACCTGTATCATGTTTTCCTATTGTTATTGCTAATCCATTGCCACCGACTAAGTTTTTGGGCAGGATCACTGAACCCTGTAATTTAAGTTCAGGATAACCAGATATCTCATTATTGCCAAATTCTAAACCTTCAAAATTGGCTTCCAGCCCAAAAAATTTAAAATCAGAATCATTAGTCCCTAATTCGTCAATTGTTGCTTGTAAATTATTGGGATCAAGTCTTAGTTTACCATTGAATAAAGGCTTGTCTGCAATATCACCTAAGCTGGTATAAACTTTAGGATTTATAGTAGAATTTATTGGTTCGATATAGATATATTGTTTCCCATCGCTTTCTCTACCAATGGTTACTTTACCGTCTACAATCGTAAGCAGAGCTTCCAATATCTCATCATTGTCTCCATCTGCTTTACCTATATAGACTACTTCATTGGCTGTATCTAATTGAATTTGATCTGTGTCTGGTGTGTAAGAATAAGGGTTATTATTGGGAGTAGTCTCACTCGATAGTTGAAGAGATTGCTGAAAATTAGTTGTTATAAGCTGGAAATTAGTTGTTTTAATCCTTTTAGTTGCTTGTATAACAGCATTACTAACGCGTCTTTTATTATTTGAAATGACTTGTTTAATATCAGCAAAAATTGCGTAATGATGATCGCTTTTAAGGTTATTTTTAATGTCATGAGGAATATCAATTTCCTCCACAGAATAATTTTGAGCAGTAGTAGCAATAAAGTCATTTTTTTTGTTTGCGCCTTTAATAGGTTGGCTATTGCTAAAAGTCAAAGTATTCCGAAGCATTGTGTCGGTAACATTTAAGTCACCAAGTATTATTGTCTTATAATCATTAGCAGCAAGTTGATTATTAAGAATATTAAGTGTTCGTCTAGCTGGGTTTCCATAGAATTGTAAATTAGCTAAATCATTACGGAGTGTGTTATTAGGAGCATTTGTGATAGTTTCCCATTTTTTGCGACTTCCCGTCTCATTATGCCAGCCTAAGAAGTTGTAACTGTTAGCTCCTTTTGTAGCAGTAAATGTAATTGGAGTACGGTAAAATCTATCAGAATATTCTGATTGCCAAATGTTTTGATTATTTGGATTAATTAAATTTGATGATAAAGTCGGTGGTGATGCAGGGGGTAGTGAGATAGTAGCTTTTTTATATAAAATCAGATAGCCTGATGAATCAGGATTACTTAGTGTTTTGTACCAATTATCTATATTATCTTTAGCATATTCTCTGTTTATTTTATAATAATCATAATCTTGATTTATAGTACTTCTTAATTGAGTTTCAGAAAGTTTTGTTGAGTTAAATTCCTGAATAACTATTACATCTACATCATTAACAGCACTAATATCTGATATGTATTTTATACGTTCTGCATGGGTTCTTAGTTGAACATTTATATTAGTAAGTTTTGCATCATCCCTCCAAATATTCCATGTGGCTACTCTCAAAGTATCTTCTGAATTACTCAACTCTTGCTGATTACTAAGAACAGTAACAATGTCATTTTCTGCTTTTAAAACCTGTAAATCTTCATCACTCAGAATATTCCCTTGCACCAACTCAGAAAAAATATCCCCCTCATCCCCATGTGCATCAATCTCATTAATCTGAGAATCAACAAAATGACCAATTTCTTCTATTAAGACATCAGTAATTCTAGCCGTATTATTAGCATATTTATTGACAAACTCCACCGCCAAATAAACTTTTTGAGTATTGTCAGAGAATGCACCATTACCCCCAGCAATAGCACCACCATTGACAATCTTAATAGTAGGAATATTGGTAAAATTCCTGTCAGCAAAATTATCAAATAATTTATCTGCTACTTCCCGATTAAAATCATTACCAAAAGCAGTCTCTAACTTCTGGCTGTAATCTGGATCAAAACGGAATTTGCTGAGATAGTCATAGCTATCCCGTAAGGCTTTATCTACTATTCCGTAAATATCCAACAAGTCCAATTCGCTGTTATTCTGAAGACTTTCAGCAAATACAAAAGTTAGATTATCCTTAACCTTCGTTTCATCTAACTGTGTTTGACTGTTTTTATAAACTTCAACAATATTTCTGCTAATAATCAGATCATTGTTATTATCAATATTTTGATGATTATTACTACTGGCAATACTTCCTTCTACAACAAAACTCTGTTGATTTATATTAATCCTGCTAGATTTAGTATCAGATGAGATTGGAGCTTTCAAAGCATTCAATGAATTAAAAGCATCTCTTTTATTGCCACTAAGTGACGGAAAACCAAATAGTCTACCAGATGTGTTTTTATCCCAAAATCCTAAAAGTAGATTATTGAAATCATCGGAATCAAAGAATGGTAGATTTGAGAATTTATCTGACTTGGTAATCTGAGTGAATGCAAAAGAATCATTCATTAATTCTTCATTGTCCAGAATGTCAGGAAATAAATTTTTTATAAAAGAATATCTTTTTGACAAACGGGCTTTATATAGGTTGTTAGGTAAAGTTTTGTAGGTTTTCATGGTTTTACTCCTTGATTGGTATTGCATCGATAACTAAGCACAAAAAAATGTCTGCATTCCTAAAGCAAATTGATAGCGTTTCTCGAATGGAAGCAATAGACTTTGACCTCTCTCCAAACCTCTCTCCTAAGAGGCTACGGTGTACACACATCTTTCTATAAAACCAAAATCGTGGTAGATCCCCCTAAATCCCCCTTAAAAAGGGGGACTTTGAGAGCTTTTTGCCCCCCTTTTTAAGGGGGGTTGGGGGGATCAAAAGCCTGTGGCGCAACTCTTAAAGACTTGTGTGTACACCGTAGCCAGGGAAGGGGCTGGGAGTTAAGTCTGTATTGGACTCAACCGAGAAGCGCTATAGAACTCACCCTCATGTAAAAGAGGGATGTGAAGCAAAAGAGACGATATCTATGCACACATAAGTGAAATTACTTATACGCAAAATCATAATATTCGGTTGCTGACTAACTTCAGTCCTAGAAATTACTGATTTATTGTGAATTTTGACCAAGTTTGATGGTTTTTTAATATTCTTTCTTAAAAGAATAATTTAGTTAGCCTAGAAAACGATAAAAGTATTCTTCTTCCTGAAAAAAGAAAAATATATATAAGCTTGCTTCAGCGCTACTGTAAACTGAGTAAATAATCAAACAAACAAACAAAATACAGAATGCCAAGGTCATTGAAAGTTCGCCATGACTGTATGGATCAAGTCAAAATATCACTTACACGTAATGGCTACCCCAACCAAAGAAGCTTGGCTCATGACACTGGTTTAGCTTTAGCTACAGTTAGCAAATTCCTAACTGGGAAACCAGTTGGCCATACAAATTTTGAAGAATTATGTCATAAATTAAATCTAGATTGGAGAGATATCTCTACACCTAATCCCAAACTAGATGTCTTAAATAATACATCCAAAGTTATAAAAAAAAGGACAGATTTTGGTGCAGCAATTGATGTTTCATCATTTTACGATCGCACCCAAGAACTAACGCAGCTAAAATCATGGATTTTACAAGATGGCTGTCGCTTGGTTACAATCTTCGGTATGGGCGGCGTTGGGAAAACCACTTTAGCCACTAAATTAGCACTATCAATTCAAGATCAGTTTGAGTATGTGATTTGGCGATCGCTACAATACACTCCGCCAGGAAACAGCTTTTTAACTGAATTAGTATCATTTTTATCCAATCAGCAAGAAACTACACCCGACATCAATTTGCTGATCCATTATCTGCGTACTTACCGATGTCTATTAATTTTAGACAACTTAGAAACGGTCTTAGATCCGGGTTCGATGGCAAAGTATCGCCCTAATTATCAGATATATGGTGATTTAATCCAAGCCATTGGAAAAACAAATCATAATAGCTGTCTGATTTTAACCTCTAGAGAAAAACCCGCTGAAGTCGCCATATCAGAAGGAGCAGAATTACTGGTGCGTTCTTTCAAGTTGGAAGCTTCTCAAAAGGTAGCCATTCACCTACTACAATCAAAGCAACTGCTGGGTTCAGATGAGCAAAAACAGGAACTGTGCGATCGCTACAGTAATAACCCTTTACAAATAAACATGGTTACTAATGCCATAATCGAGCTATTTAATGGCGAAATAGGGAAATTCCTAGAACAAAATACCTTATTACTCAGTAACATTAACCATTTACTAGAGCAGCAGTTAAATCGTCTTTCAGGGTTAGAATGGCACATTATGAACTGTATCGCGATCGATCAGGAAGTATCAACTCTTGATACCTTAGCTAAAAGTATTTGTCCGACTGTTCTTAAATTCCAACTTTTGAATGCCATAGAGAGATTGATTTGGCGCTCACTAATTGAAAAAAAATCTAAAAGTTATACCCAAAAACCTGTTGTAATTGAGTATGTAATCGAAAAATTTAAACAGCAAATTTTAATAGAACTGATAAATACAAAACTTCTCTTGTTTAATAAATATTTACTGGTTGCAAAAATCACTAAAAATCGTGTTATGAAAAACCATAATTCATTGACTTTACTCGGTATTGCAGACCAACTTTGTCATCATTTTGCTTCAAGAATAGCCCTCAAAAGACATATTCAGGGCATCTTAAAGGAAGTGCAAACTTTTAGGCAGCACTTATCTAAACATGGGGTATCCAATTTTATTCATCTTTCTAACTATCTGGGAATTGAGTTAACAAAATTAGAACAAAGGGTACTGCAATCTTGCATTACAGAAATTATCTAATTCCACATAGACAGTAAATTTGATAATAAAGGTTTTTTGAGATCGCCCTCAGACTTCCAATCGCCCGGTGTTTCTTAAAAGTGTAGACAAATAAAAATTGTATAACTTTATTAAATCTCACAAACTTGTGAAACTTACAAACTCATTTATCCGATGCCAAACCTTCTCTAATAAATCAATATCATCCGCATCAAACCATTCAATTTTTGGATATGCCCGGAACCAAGTACGTTGTCGCTTGGCAAATTGCCTTGTATGCAAAATTGTTAATTCTTTCGCTTCATCCAAAGAAATATTGCCAGACAAATATTGCTTAATTTCTTGATACCCCAAAGTATTCAATAAAGACAAATCAGCGCCATATTTTTGACAAAGATACTCCACCTCAGCAACTAAACCATTTGCTATCATCTGCTCAGTACGTTGTTGAATCCGAACACCCAATCTTTCAAGATCGCAATCTAAACCAATTTGCAAAATCGGATAATTTGGTGGATTCTCCCCTTGCTGTTCTGAAATTGGATATCCAGTTACATAAAATACCTCTAATGCTCGTAAAGTCCGGACTGAATCATTGCCATGAATTTTTTGTGCGGCAACTGGATCAACTTGTTGTAATATTGCGTAGAGTTGTGGTTGACCGAGAGATTCCAGTTGCGATCGCAATTCTGTTTGTGGTGCAACTCTCGGAATTTTCATCCCTTGGACAATGGAACGGATATATAAACCAGTGCCACCAACTAGCAATAGTGGTGTAACATCAACAGAAGCAATTAAGGCTTGTGTTTGCTCCTGGTAGTCTGCTACTGTCATCATGTCTGTTGGATCGCAGATATCTATTAAATAATGTGGCACCAATTTTTGTTCAGCCACAGTCGGTTTTGCCGTCCCAATATCAAACTCACGATAAACTTGACGAGAATCAGCACTGAGAATCACAGAACCCAACCGCATCGCCAAAGCCAAAGCCAAACCAGACTTACCTGTTGCCGTCGCCCCACAAATCACAATTAATTTAGTCATTAGTCATTAGTCATTAGTCATTAGTCATTTGTTATGGGGCATTGGGCATAAGGAATAAAATTGTTCAATAATCCTCCCCTGCTTCCTCATCTCCCCCTGCTCCCCTGCCCCCCTGCCCCTCTGCTCCTCTGCCCCTCTTCCACGGTAGTGCAACCCCAGTATAAACTTCTCTTGAAAATGCCCTACAGACGCCAGCAAGGCTTTTGTGTTACAATTTTGGAGTGTTTTTACTTTTATTTGCCTTTTGGCGAGTTCAACCCCACGCATCAGGAGAGTTTACATGACGAGCAGTTACAGTGCCGATCAGATTCAAGTTCTGGAAGGTCTGGAAGCCGTCCGCAAAAGACCAGGAATGTACATCGGTACCACTGGGCCGCGAGGACTCCACCATTTAGTTTACGAGGTGGTGGACAATTCAATCGATGAGGCTTTGGCGGGTCATTGCACTCATATAGAGGTGGATATCAACGCTGATGGTTCTGTGACTGTAACAGATGATGGTCGCGGTATTCCCGTCGATACTCACTCGCGCACCGGGAAATCGGCTTTGGAAACCGTGATGACGGTATTGCACGCCGGTGGTAAGTTTGGCGGCGGTGGCTACAAAGTTTCTGGAGGATTACACGGGGTTGGTATTTCTGTTGTTAATGCCTTATCTGAAGTTGTAGAAGTTACAGTTTGGCGAGAAAAAAAAGTTCATCTCCAGCGCTATGAACGCGGTATCCCAGTTACTGAACTGCAAACCAAACCTTACAAAGAAGCTAGAACTGGAACTTCTGTTACCTTTAAGCCAGATACCCAAATCTTTACAACTAGCATTGAGTTTGATTACATCACTTTATCAGGTCGCCTACGGGAGTTGGCGTATCTGAATGCAGGTGTCAAAATTACCTTTACTGACAACCGTCTAGAACTACTAAAAAGCGATACACCGAAAGTAGAATCCTACAATTACAAGGGTGGTATTAAAGAATATATCGCTTACATGAACCGCGAGAAGCAGCCACTGCATGAAGAAATTATCTATGTGCAGGGGGAACGCAACAATGTACAAGTAGAAGTTTCACTGCAATGGTGTACTGATGCTTACACAGATAATGTGCTAGGTTTTGCTAACAATATTCGCACCGTAGATGGTGGTACGCACTTAGAAGGGTTAAAAGCGGTTCTGACCCGGACATTAAATGCGATCGCTCGCAAGCGGAATAAAATTAAAGATAATGAACCAAACCTCAGTGGCGAACACGTCCGCGAAGGTCTGACAGCCGTAATTTCCGTTAAAGTCCCCGACCCAGAATTTGAAGGACAAACCAAAACTAAACTTGGTAATACCGAAGTACGGGGAATTGTCGATTCTTTAGTGGGAGAAGTCCTCACTGAGTATCTAGAGTTTCATCCGGCGATCGCAGATTCAATTTTAGATAAAGCTATCCAAGCTTTCAAAGCCGCAGAAGCAGCGCGTCATGCGCGAGAGTTAGTCCGGCGCAAATCTGTACTAGAATCTTCGCCATTACCTGGTAAGTTAGCAGATTGTAGTTCTCGCGACCCCAGCGAATCTGAGATATTCATCGTGGAAGGGGACTCAGCCGGTGGGAGTGCCAAACAAGGACGCGATCGCCGCACTCAAGCAATCTTGCCTCTACGTGGTAAAATTCTCAACATTGAAAAAACCGACGACGCTAAAATCTATAAAAATAACGAAGTTCAATCGTTAATTACAGCACTTGGTTTAGGTGTTAAAGGTGATGAATTCGATTCCACTCAACTGCGTTATCACCGCATAGTCATCATGACGGACGCTGACGTAGATGGAGCGCACATTCGGACTTTGTTGTTAACATTCTTCTATCGATATCAGCGGGCGCTTATCGAACAAGGCTTTATTTATATTGCTTGTCCCCCACTGTTTAAAGTAGAACGGGGACGTAATCATGAGTATTGCTATAGCGATCGCGAAAAAAATCAAGCGATCGCCAAATTTCCTGCTAACGCGAACTATACCATCCAACGCTTCAAAGGTTTGGGTGAAATGATGCCACAACAACTCTGGGACACCACCATGAACCCAGAAACTCGTAAAATGAAGCAAGTCGAAATTGAGGATGCCGCTGAAGCTGATCGCATCTTCACAATTTTAATGGGCGATCGGGTCGCACCCAGACGAGAATTCATCGAAACCTATGGCTCTAAACTCAACTTCACCGATCTAGATATCTAATATCAGCAGTCCTAAATCATTCGTAAAAAACAAGATCCCCGATTTCTCAAAGAAATCGGGGATCTTTGGCTTTAAAGTCTTGATTGACATTCCCAGAACAAACCTTTGGTAAAGACTTTATATCCCAATACGGTTTAGTTAACGTGAGTTCGATGAACCTCTCCCTCCCAGCCTCCCTCTGGGAAACGGAAAGGGAGGAGCAACGAAAAATTCAGCTTTTTGCTCCCCTCTCCGTGTCGGAGAGGGGTTGGGGGAGAGGTCAAATAAGACTTGTCGAACTCACGTTTTAGTTAAGGGCTAATTGTACAAAATTTTGGGTTTTCGAGACGCGATAAATCGCCGTCTCTACAAGTGTTTTGGTCTTATCTGAACTGTATTGCTTTATATCCAAATCTACTATAAAAACTACTTCTTTTAGCTGATGACAAACTAGGAAATATATAAATCTTTTATATTAGTATTTTTCATACTACAAACTATGTCGTTAGATGAGTGACTATATCCATAAATTCATTAACTATTGTTAATGATCCCCTATTTAACAGGATTCTACACAAAGCTATGAAAGCGAGCAAAGGCATAGTAGAAAAAGCATTGTTCAATATTATTGGCATAGGTAGCTTGGTTGCTCTGTCTGCCTGCGCTCAACCTGTCACAGAAACTCCCACTGCAACTGTCCCTCCCGTTGCCGAAACCCCCATAACAACCGTTCCTCCCGTTACACCAACTCCTACTGCCGCCACTGCTAACCAAAATTTAGCAGAACTGGCAACATCCGCAGCTAGTCAAGGACAGTTTAAAACTCTCATCCAAGCAGTGCAAGCTGCTGGCTTAACTGAACAATTGTCTACACCAGGCCCTTACACAGTATTTGCACCGACTGACGCCGCTTTCTCTGCTTTACCGAAAGCTACTCTAGACCAACTCTTGCAGCCAGCCAACAAACAACAATTAGTCAGGCTTCTGGCCTACCATGTCGTCCCTGGGGGAACTACCTCCCAGCAATTGACATCTGGAGAAGTTAAAACAGTTGAGGGTAGTCCCGTTAAAGTAACGGTTGATCGTGCTAGCAACTCAATCACAGTCAACAACGCTAAAGTGACTCAGCCAGATATCCCAGCTAGCAACGGCATCGTTCATGTAGTTGACCAGGTACTTCTCCCACCTAATTTTGCTGCAAGTCTAAACACAACCCCAACACCACGGTAGTTTAGCAAAGCTTATAATTCCCAGTTTTCGTTAGGAGTAGGTTTGAAAGCCATCCTGATTCTCAACTAGACGCTAATAATCAATTAAAAATTTAGGTTGACTTGTCACACAAGTGGTAAGTCAGCACTACATAATAACAAAAATTCTAAATTTCTCACTTAGTCTAGAATCATATAATTTGCTTCTTGTCAATATTTTCCAAACCATCAATGTTCAAGTGTGAGCAAAACTACCAATTTTATTGGAAATTTGGCCAAGATAATACTCTTTGCTCTGACTAGCTGATTAATTTCGCCCACCAGCTAGAAACACATTTGTTATCCTCTAAGAAAATAAGTGAATATCATCTGTCAAACAGCAATTAATAAGTATTTTGAGGATTTATCACCATAAGATGACAGAAACTCACTGAAATAAAAGTATTTAAATTTACAATTAAGTTACGCAAAACGACATTGTAACTAAATTATCAGGCAATCTTCTGGGTTCTCTGTGTTCGAGTTGATGGCTAGTGAAAGCACACACCATAAAGCTGAAAACTTGTTAATATCTTCATGTGGTGCTGTGGCGATCGCTATTGTATCGTATGTATCTAATGTACTTTTGCCTAAGATTAGGACTATATTGGCTAATTCACAGGACAAATTGTTTTTGAATTGATTAAAATATCCTTGTATACAATAAGAAGAGTTTGTCAAGTTTCATAGGGCTGAAATCGCCACAGTGCGCTAACGTGTGAATAAGACCGAATTAGTTAAACCTAAATTGATCTCCTATCGGTCGATTCTGCCACTACCTCAACTCCTCAGTTAAGGTAATGAGTAAGTAGAAGGTTAACTGGTTTAAGGCAAGCACCACCACACTTGTTGTATTTACCCAACGACAAGACCCTCTTTAGTCTAAGGAATGCGTAATTTATGAAGGAAATGTAAAAATGGGTAGGTTAAGACGAATAGTCTGAGTTAACATAAAATGCACTCTTCCTCAGTAATTAATGTTGTGTAAAATACATGAAATTCGGCAAAAGCAAGCGTACTTACTTCGCAATGTAATAAGAGCGTCACTGTAATTCCGAAAAGTGGAGAAAAAATTTCAGGGTATAAATCCCATTTTTAATGTCTTTTTGGTGAACGTGGCTAAGAGTTGCTTAATGAATTCATGATTAATACACAAAAAGAGTGCAATTTCTGTGAAACAGGCTACAATCTGAAGAGTCTTTATAGGAAAATCTGCCAACAGTATGAACTCATTTGTATAGAGTGGCAAATTTTTTGACAAGGGCGAGTATTTTTTTTAACCAGTTAGTTGAAAGCAGTATGTGATAGCAACACATATAACATTTACGAAAGTGAGCAAATCACCTTTAGTAGTTGCTTGAACTAAAGTAAAAACCCCTCCTAACGGAGGTGTAAAATGTCCGAAAATATCTCTGGCAAATCTGCCAAAAAGCTTATTTTCGGTTGATAACTAGCTCGTTTATAAAGAGCAGTAAACACATCTTGAGTAATTGATTCTGCAAGGAGCATGAGGAACGCGGCATGAACCAGGCTAACAACGTACTCGAAAGCATATATCAGCCTGACCTAGAAATAATAAATCAGCCTGAGCTCGAGTTAGAAGAACTCTTAATAGACGATGAAGAGGACTTGCTGATCATCGATGAAGGTGACGAGGAATTTTTAGAGCCTCAGTCTGATGAGGACGACGCAAAGTCTGGAAAAGCCGCTAAATCGCGTCGTCGGACACAAAGCAAGAAAAAGCACTATACCGAAGATTCAATTCGGCTTTACTTGCAAGAAATTGGTAGAATTCGTCTGTTGCGGGCAGACGAAGAAATTGAATTGGCGCGGAAAATAGCCGATTTGCTGGAATTAGAGAGAGTCCGCGAAAGACTCTGTGAGCAATTAGATCGCGATCCTCGAGATAGTGAATGGGCAGAAGCAGTACAACTGCCACTACCAGCCTTTCGTTATCGCCTCCATGTTGGTCGTCGGGCGAAAGACAAGATGGTGCAATCTAACCTCCGTCTTGTAGTTTCAATTGCTAAGAAGTACATGAATCGTGGTTTGTCGTTCCAGGACTTAATTCAGGAAGGCAGTCTCGGTTTGATTCGTGCCGCTGAAAAGTTTGACCACGAAAAAGGTTATAAGTTCTCTACATACGCTACATGGTGGATTCGTCAAGCAATTACCCGCGCGATCGCAGATCAATCTCGCACAATTCGTCTTCCAGTTCACCTTTACGAAACCATCTCTCGGATTAAGAAAACTACCAAGTTACTATCTCAAGAGATGGGTCGCAAACCCACTGAAGAAGAAATCGCGACTCGCATGGAAATGACCATTGAGAAGTTGCGGTTCATTGCTAAATCTGCCCAGTTACCTATCTCACTAGAAACGCCTATTGGTAAAGAAGAAGATTCTCGATTGGGCGATTTTATTGAATCCGACGGTGAAACGCCAGAAGACCAAGTTTCCAAAAATCTTCTCCGCGAAGATCTCGAAAAAGTCCTCGACAGTCTCAGCCCACGTGAACGTGATGTTCTCAGACTACGTTACGGCTTGGATGATGGTCGGATGAAAACCCTTGAGGAAATCGGACAGATTTTCAACGTTACTCGCGAACGGATTCGTCAAATTGAGGCAAAAGCACTCCGCAAATTACGCCATCCAAACCGCAATAGCGTTCTCAAGGAATATATTCGGTAGTTATTGTCATTGGTCATTAGTCATTGGTCATTAGTAAATAAACGAAGGACAAATGACAACTGACTAATAACAAAAAAAAATAAAAAACCTGGTAGTGAATTGGCACTCCAGGTTTTTTTATTTATAGGTCATCTTAAATATTAAAACTTACAGGATACCCCAAAAGTGTAGGAAGCCTTGACCAGAAAAAACTTCAACCAAAATGGCTGCTGAAAAGCCAATCATTGCCAAACGACCGTTCCAAATTTCTGCTTGTGGGGTAAAGCCCCAACGCCAAGCGTTGCGATCTTCAATTACAGGAGTAGTTACTTTTGTGGTGCTTACATTTGTCATGGTCTGAACTCCAAATTTAATTTTTAAGGTTTATTGCCTTATGTAAACTAATATAACAAATATTTTGAGAAAGGCAACATTTTTTATACTTTTGTTTCCATACCTTGACATAAATAGGAATAGCCATTTATACAGATTCAAGCATCTGTCTTCAGTAAGATTTACGGAGGTGAAAGAAATGTTATCTAGAATTTTACCGTTATAAACAATAATATCTTATTGATATTAATTATCAAATAATTTATTTAAATTGATTGATTTCCAATAGAGTTTGTTATTTTAAGATAAGAAAATATTGATAGCTTAAGTCATTACCAGACAATTTCCATTTCTTTTGAAGTCGAGACAAAACCAAGCTTTTTATAGAGACTTTTACCATCCTCAGTGGAGTTAAGCCAGAGGCGTCTTGCCTCAGTTGTTCTGACAAAGCTGATAATTTCCTTTAACAAGGCTGTTGCAATTCCCCGTCCTCGCCACATCGGAATTGCATAAACATTCATAATGTAGGCTTCTAAGTAAGTGGGCAAGAATAAATCAAACTACATTAAGTAATGTAAAATTCAATTGAATTAGCTCGTAGTAAGGACTTTAGCCCTTAAGAGAGGACTAAAGTCCCCACTACAAACCTTTAATTATTTACGCGAGTCACTTTTAATATCGCTAGCCTCCCGCAGGAGTTAGAGACGCAGTTGTTGGATTAGCGCCTCTAAATCCTGCAAGTTGGCTTGTCGGAAGTTGAACATCACCCTAATTTACGATCGCACTTCAGCCACAGTAATGATTTTTTCATCGCGGTTGAGTTGGAGGATGCTTTCACCTTTGACATCTCTACCTAAGAGCGGCACTGTTTCTACAGGGATTCGCACTACCCGTTCCTTATTCGTCACTAAAGCTACCTCGCCAGATGCGATCGCTATGACCATACCAGCCAAGTTGTCAGTTTTGCTAGCAAATTTCAGCGCTTGCGTACCTAAATCGCCGCGATTAGCTGCTCTCAACTGACTCGCAGCCATCCGTTTGGCATATCCTTCTTGAGTAACTAGCAGCAGTTGGTCATCTTTACCGACAGTGACACAGCCAACCATTTGCTGATTTTTCAATAACCGAAATGCTTGTAAACCCATCGCTGTGCGACCCATGACTGGTAATTGTTCATCATTGGCTGCAAAGCGCAACATTCGCCCGCCGGAACTAGCTAAAATTAGATGCGCCCCTGGAGCGGTGAACTGGGTAAATGACAATTCATCATCGTCTTTGAGCTTCAAAATCGTGATTCCGCGCCGAGTTAAGTTAGTAAATTCTCCCAGAGACAGACGTTTAATTCTTCCCTGTTTTGTGAGGAGAATCATCTGCCTAGTTTCAAGATTTTCCGGCAGCAAAAAGCGGCTGACCACATCTTCTTGAGCGCTTTGAGCAGTACTACTGAGCATAGTAATCAAAGGTTTTCCCCGTGGAGAACGTCCAGTAGTTGGGGGAATTTCTCCCACATTCACCGGGTAGACTTTGCCGCTACCAGTTAGTATCAGCAAGTCTTTCCCCGTGTCGGTCAACACAGTTTGGATAATGAAGTCATTATCGTGCAGACCATTTTCAGCTTTTGACTTTCTCCCAGATGGCTGAGTGCGGCGGACATAACCGCGTTGGGTAAATTCTAAAACTGCTTCTTCTACTGGTTCAGAAGATTTAAGTTCCTCCTCCTCTGCTCCCCTGCCCTTCTGCTCCTCTGCCCTAGACTTCTGCTCCTCTCCGATTTTTGTCCGCCGGGGATCGTTGTACTTGCGCTTGAGCGATCGCAATTCTTTTTTCAGCGCCTTTAATAATTCGCGGCGATCGTTCAGCAACTGCTCCAACAAGCTAATTTGTTCGCTGATTTGCTCAAATTCCTGCTGCAAATTTTGCTGTTCTAAACTGGTGAGGCGGCGCAACGGCATAGCCAGAATTGCATCTCCTTGTACCTCACTCAAATCCAGTTGGCTACAAAGATTAATTTTTGCCGTACTGCCATCAGGAGCTTGGCGCAAAATTTGAATTACCTCATCCAAATTAGACAGCGCTTTCAGCAAACCTTCCACCAAATGCACACGACTTTGGGCCTTACCCAACTCGTAATTGTAGCGGCGGTTCAGCGTCTCTTCTCGGAAACTCAAAAACTCCTGCAACAGTTGACGCAAACTTAATTGGCGGGGTTGTCCATCTACTATTGCTAGGAGAATGGCCCCAAAAGTCATTTGTAAAGCAGTTTGGTGATACAAATGCTGGAGAACTTCTTGGGGATTGGTATCGCGTTTGAGTTCAATTACTACCCGCATCCCTTCGCGATCGCTCTCATCTCGGAGATCGGAAATTCCTTGCAAACGTCCTTGATTTACTAAGTCCGCTACCTTCTCAATCCAGGCAGCCTTATTCACTTGATAAGGCAATTCTGTAATGATAATTGCCGTCCGTCGCTTGCTTCCCCGACTGGCTGGAATTTCCTCCAGAGTCGCAACTCCCCGCAGCAGAATTCCACCTTTACCAGCGGTGTATGCTTCCCGAATTCCCGTCTCACCAATTATTTCTCCACCAGTGGGAAAATCTGGCCCTGGAATTAACTCGAATAATTTTTCATCTGGCAAATCTGGATTGTCGATTAAGGCAATTAACCCATCGACAACTTCCCCCAAATTGTGGGGTGGTACATTCGTTGCCATTCCTACGGCAATACCAGAACAGCCATTGAGCAACAGAAACGGCAACTGAGCAGGTAACACCGTTGGTTCTTGCTGGGAATTATCAAAGTTCCCGACAAATTCCACAGTTTCTTCACCAATTTCTGTCAGCATTCCCTCATGACTGATCGGTGCGAGGCGCGTTTCTGTGTAGCGCATTGCCGCTGGCGGGTCATTATCGACACTGCCAAAGTTACCGTGTCCTGCCAGTAAAGGATAGCGGCTAGAAAAATCCTGTACCAGCCTGACTAAGGCATCGTAAACTGATTGGTCGCCGTGGGGATGGTATTTACCCAACACATCACCCACTACACGGGCACATTTTCGATAGGGTCTATCTGGTACTAAACCAAGTTCGTGCATTGCATATAGAATGCGGCGATGCACTGGTTTTAAGCCATCACGCACGTCTGGTAGCGCTCGCCCGACAATCACGCTCATGGCATATTCTAGATAAGACCGTTGCATCTCGGTGTGCAGGGCTGTTGGAATTACCTGTCCCGTTGAGAGAAGGTTTAACTGTTTTGCCATGAGTTTTTTCCCTGAAATTTAACTACACAAAAGCCGATGGAACTCAACACTGCGGCAACCACAGCATAACGGATCAAATAGGATTCATAACAAAATTTTGATAGTCGCAGAAGAAAAAGCAGTAGTATCATCCTTGATGACCAGGATGCAATTGACTATTAAAAAGGATGCACACGAGTATAATCTACATAAACTTAGTAGCCATCATACTTACCGAAGAAGAATTCAGAATTCAGGAGACAGAATCCAGAATGGATTTTGTGGGACTGGATAGAGAATCGAGGTTTAAAGCAAGTGATTTTAAACGCGCGTGTTCGCTCTTAGCGTCTCCCCTTGGGAGAAGAAAAATTTTTTCCATGACTGTTACGCCTGACTTGATTGCTGGGTTATTCTGAATTCTGAATTCTGTTTTCTGACTCCTTTTGATCATGATTGCATTTCTTAATTTTGAATTCTGGAATTCTTTAATCTCCTCACCTCTATAACTAAAATTCTCATGAAAACTGTTTTAATTGTCGAAGACGATCTAATTAATGCTCGTGTTTTTTCCAAAATTTTGTCCAAGCGTGGCGGCTTGGGTGTAAAACATACTGAAAATGTCGAAGAAGTTATAAAAATTGCCCAATCAGGAGAAGCCGACCTGATTTTGATGGATGTTTCTCTGTCCAGAAGTGTTTACCAAGGCAAGTCTGTTGATGGAATCAAGATTACACAAATGTTGAAATCTGATCCGAAGACAGCAAACTTGCCTGTAATTTTGGTTACGGCACATGCTATGGAAGGCGATCGCGAGAACTTTCTCAAGCAAAGCGGTGCTGACGGCTACATTTCTAAGCCAGTTGTTGACCATCAACAGTTTGTTGACCAAATCATCGCACTTCTACCGACAGACTAACACTGGGAATTAACGACTTAATTTTAGGAATACTTGCCCGCCAATATTTTTGGGCAACTATTTCCCGTATTTGTTTAGTATATATGTACTACGAAAAGGTACTGTTAGGCAAGTGGGGAATGGGGAATGGGCATTGGGGAATGGGGACTGGGGACTGGGCATTGGGAATTAATCAATAATTCTTCTTCCCCTGCTCCCCCTGCTCCCCCTGCTCCCCACTCCTATTGGGTAGGCTGTTGCCTAGGGGCTGATGATGAGTTTGCTGGTTGCTGTAGGGCTGCTTGAATACGGGGTAATTCTAGGAATTTTTTCGTATCAGACAGTAAACGATCGCCCCAGAGATTTTCTTTGAGGAAATCCAAATTAGCATAGCGCGAATCAATCCGGAGTGCAGTTTCTCCCAAAGTTAGTCCTTGTTGACGATCGCCTTTAGTATAGAGTGCCACTGCCAAGGCCAATAAAGGTTCTGCGGCTTGTTTGTCAATGGTGACAGCAGATTGCCATTGCTTAATCGCTCCGGGGATATCACCCTGTTCGTAGTTGATTAAGCCAATATTGTTGAGCGCTGGCCAGAATTTTTTATCTTTAGAGACTGCTGTACTGTACTGTGCGATCGCATCAGGCAATCGACCCAGCATAAAGTAAGCATTACCCAAATTAAACAACCCCTCTGGATCATTGGGTTTTAACTTCAAACCCTCTTGGTAATTGACAAGAGCTGCTTGGTAATTTTTCTGCTGAAAATTAGCTGAACCCAAAGCAAACAAAATATCACCATTTTTGGGGTTGATAGATTGCGCTTTTTTCAGGCTAGCGATCGCTGCGTCAAACTCTTTAGTTTGCAGTTGCAATCCACCTAACAGCAACCACACCTTATCATTCCCAGGAGCCAGTTGACTAGCCAGCCGCGCTCGTGGCAAAGCTAATTCAACCTGTTGAAACTGAGCTAGTTGAGCCGCCTCTTGCGCCAAGCTCAAACCCTGCTTTTCTAACTTTGTTGCATCCAGTTGCAGTGTATGGGGTATTAATGCCTGCGCGTTAGCGGCTTTTGGCATACTCCACAAACTACAAACCATTAGAAGAGAAATCAAACTAACATGTTTAGGCACATTACCGCCTTTAAGCCACTAATCAAAGAATCTTTCAGCTAGCTTAAACGATCTCCGCTCTTGACGGCAGTAAAATCTTACAAACAAAGGCGGCAGGAGGCAGAAGTATTAACAGAAACTTTAGTTGGCTTAAAAGCGTGGGTTCCTCCTCCTTCCTGAAGTTATTAGTTCTTGACATTTCTATAACAAAAACAATTTATACCCAGTCCCCAATCCCCAATCCCCAGTCTCCAGTCCCCAATCCCCATTAAAAAAACTGATGACTTTCGTCATACCTCAGCCTGGAATTACTAGTGACTTTCGTCATACATAGGTTTGGACTTTTTGATCGATAATTATAATGTATGAATTTATACGATGAGGTAAATATTAAACACTTTGATGTCCAAACAAAAGCAACTGTCTAAGATTGCTGAATTTAAACATCAGCAAAATAGAAGTTTAATGCCAATTAGGAGTTAATTCCATGTTGAAACCAAACCGTGTATCGATAGTTTTAGCTGCTGCTGCTTTGATCATTGTTCCCACTCTGTTGACTGCGCCTGCAAGTGCCCAGACGGAAGTCTATGTTGTTAGCGATCGCAATCAAAATTGGGATCGCGACGGCAGAAGCAACTCTAGAGAAGTCAGAAACTCTAGAGACAGGGGTAATTGGAACCGTAACGGCAGACCCTATCCTGTAGAAGTCAGAAACTCTAGAGACAGGGACAATTGGAACCGTAACGGCAGACCCTATCCTGTAGAAGTCAGAAACTCTAGAGACA